>DASQDR010000102.1:0-17585 GCA_035634055.1 Tepidisphaeraceae bacterium
GGCATGATGTCCGATCGGTTGAGCCGCCACCGCCCGCTCCGTTCCGCCCGCCCGACACGCTCGCTGGACGCCGCCGCTCGCCGCCCGCCGGGATCACAACAGACTTCGACGTGATTTCGCAACTACGATTTGCACCGACGCCACTATACCATATCCACCGAGCCCTGGACCGGACAATCCGCGGCGGAAAATGACAATGCCGGTCGCCGCGAACGCGTAATGCTCGCGCCGGCCGCCCCTCGATTCCAAGTACCTTTTTCAGCGGCGACCCTCCCCCTGAGGGCCGCCGCTGTTTTGCTTCACGGGATCCGGCGATCCGCTCAGCGTGCAGCTCCGCCACGCCCCCATTGCAAGGGCGTGGGTCGCGCTGCTCTGGGGCGGCCGCCGCGCTAGCTCACGGTCTCGGCGCTGTAGCGCGCGATCAGTCCGGTGCGCACGGCGCGGCGGTAGACGCGGGTGAAGAACCAGCATGCGAGCAGGATGTACCCCGCCGCCAGCAGGGCGCCGCCGACGAGGTGCCGCGCCGGCACGCCACCGCCGGCGACGATCGAGCGGACGCCCTCGAACACGTACGCCGGCGGGAGCAGGTAGCTGATCCACTGCATCCACCGCGGCAGCGTCGCCAGCGGGTAGAAGACCCCGGCGAACGGCGAGAGCAGGGCGGGGATCGGCCAGACGAACCACTCGCTCGCCGGCCCGAGCCGCAGCACCACCGCGCACCCGAAGATCCCCAGCGCGATGCCGAACAGGAACAGGATCAGCAGGAACGGTAGCGCCGCCGCGCCGTAGGCGAAGAACGACAAGCCGAAGACCGCCGTCGCCAGCACGAGCATCACCACCAGCCCGATCGCGCTGGTGATGACGCCGGTGAGCACCAGCCCGGTGAGGTACTCGGTGATCGACAGCGGCGACGCGAAGAGGTTGAGGAAGTTGCGCGACCAGACGTCCTCGAAGAACGCCATCGTCACCCCGTGCATCACCCGCCCGAAGAATTCCCAGAGCAGCACCGCCCCGAGCAGCGCCGGCACGAAGTTGAACCCGGGCGACGCGACCGTGTTGAGGTAGCGCGTCATGAACCCCCACAACAGGATCTCGATCGCCACCCAAACGAACAGCGGCAACACCCGCGCGGGGCTGCCGCGGAGCAGGTAGTACTGGCGGAGGACGATGGCAGAGGTGCGATCGACGTTCATGCGTGGTGCGTCAGTTGTCAGTTGTCGGTAGTCAGTAGTCAGTAGTCACTCGCGGGGCGCCCGCGACCCCGGCGGCGCCCCGCGAGTGACCAGTGACAGGTGACAAGTGACATCTTCATCAAACTTCTCCCAGCGCCAGCGGCTCGCGCGCCACGGTGATGAACAGGTCTTCCAGCGTCTCCTTCCCGTGCTCGGCCGGGAGGGTTTTGGGGTCGCCCTCGAGCAGGATCTTCCCGCGCGAGAGGAACAGGACGCGGTCGCAGACTTCCTGCACCTCGTACATGTTGTGCGACGTCCACAGCACGCCGGCCGACCCGGCCTCGCGGGCGGCGAAGTCGCGGATGCGCTGGCGGATGTCGCGCGCGGTCGCCGGGTCCAGCGACGCCGTCGGCTCGTCCAGCAGCAGCAGGTGCGGGCGGTTGAGCATCGCCTTGGCCAACGCCACGCGCGTCTGCTCGCCCGACGACAGCACGCCGGCCTTGGTGTTGCGGAACTTCTGCAAGTCGAACTGATCGAGCAGCGCCTCGATCCGCGCGACCAGGTCCTTCACCGCGTAGATCATCCCGAACACGCGCAGGTTCTGGTAGACCGTCAGGTTCCCCGGCAGCGGCGCATAGACCGCCGCGAAGTTCGTGCACCCCAGGGCCCGCGTGCGCTGCGCGGCCAGGTCCGTCCCCTCGATGCGGATCGACCCGGACGTCGGCTCCAGCACGCCGAGGATCATGTTGATCGTCGTGGTCTTCCCCGCCCCGTTGGGCCCGAGCAACCCGACGATCTCGTTGCGAGCGACGTCGAACGAAACGCCGTCAACGGCGGTGGTTTCGCCGTAACGCTTCACGAGGTTCGAGACCGTGAGCACCTTCGCAGTGGGTGGCGGCGGGGCATCCATGGGCGGCGTGCCTTGTAGCCGGGAGACAAGCGGAACAGCAGCGGCCAAATTTAGCGCGCGGGAGGTATCGTGCGCCTCAGCAGCGACCGGCCGCGCGCAGCGATAGCCGGTCACGCCTCTTCGGGCGCCAGCTTCCACTTCGGGTTCTGCCCGAAGAAGCGGCACGGGTTGTTGTAGAAGATTTCCGTGGCCTCGCGCTCGCCGTGCCCGCGGCGGAGGTACTCCAGGCACGTGTCGGTCAGCATGCTCGGGCTGCTCTCGCCCCAGTCGGCGGCGGAGTTGACCATGATCATCCGCGGGCCGAACTGCTCGAGGATGTCGGCCCCGCGCTGCGGGGTCACCTTGCTCACCGGGTAGATCGTCAGCCCGGCCCAGAAGCCGTTGTCGCGCGCGACGCGGATCGTGTGCTCCTCGCAGTGGTCGATCAGCACGCGCTCGGGCCGGATGCGGCGGTCGTTGCGAAGGATGTCGTCGATGATGGACGTCCCTTTGTGCTTGTCGTGCAGGTGCGGCGTGTGAATCAGGATGAGCTGATCGTGCTCCGCCGCCAGGTCCACCTGCTCCTCGAAGATTTGAATTTCGTTCCGCGTGTTCTTGTTCAACCCGATTTCCCCGACGCCGAGCACGCGCGGGTGCGACAGCAGCGGCGGGATCAGCTTGATCACCTCGCGGGAGAGCTCGACGTTCTCCGCCTCCTTGGCGTTGATGCACAGCCAGGAGTAGTGGTCGATACCGTACCGTGCCGCCCGCAGCGGCTCGACGTCGGTCAGGTGGCGGAAGTAATCCCCGAAGCTGGAAGCGGTCGAGCGGTCGTACCCGGCCCAGAACGCGGGCTCCGACACCGCCACCACGCCCGCCCGGGCCATGTAGAGGTAGTCGTCGGTGGTGCGGCTGACGCAGTGAATGTGGGGGTCGATGTACTTCATTTGACCCGCGGCGGGGTGGTGTCGGAGAAGATCATCTGCACTTGCTCGGCGCGGTTGGGGCCGTCACCGAGCAGGACCTTCAGGGCGTCGCGAAGTTGTGCGAGGCGAGGGTCGGCCATCGCCGGGGCGGCGCCCCGAGCGCGCTGAACGCGATCGAGGTCGGCGGCGAGGGAGAGGCAGCGCCAGCGCATTTCCGGGAAGTGGTGCTCGAGCACTTGTTGTGCGTTTGGCATCGTGAAGCATCTTACGCGGGTCGAGGGCGCCGTGTTGAGTGAAACCCGGCTGTCTGCCGAGGCACTCTTACGTGAAGAGCGGATTCATCGGAAGGAGCAACGCATCATGCGATGGGAACTTGAACGTCTGGAAGGTCGGCGGCTGCTGGCGGCGAACCTGTTCCCCTCCGGGCTGCGGTTCGAGTCGACCAAGACCGCCGAGCGGGGGCAGGGGATCCATGCTTTCGTGGAGTACTCGCAGTCTGGCGGCACCCTGCTGAAGAGCGGGCAGGTGAGCATGGAACTTCGGCTGGTCCCGCACCCGTTCACGCAGAAGGACCTCTCGACCCTGTCGTTCGACGACCCGAACGCGATCGTGCTGGGGACGGGGAAGAACGGCGGGTCCGTCCCGGACGCGAGCGGGCCGTATTCCACCCTCGCGGGCGGGACGATCCCCAGCGACGCGCCGTTCGGCACGTACGCGATGATGTTCAAGCTTGACTCGGGCAACGCGATCGCCGAGAGCGACGAGGCCGACAACGTCGGCATCGTGTTCGGGCTGTTGCAGGTGCTGACGCAGGACGGGCGGATGCAGATCAGCGGGACGCCAGGGGCGGACTCGCTGTACATCGAGCGCAAGAAGGTGGGCAACGAGAACCGGGTGTACTTTGACCCGGCCAACACCGGACCCTACTTCAACCTGGGCGCGGCGACGGGTTGGGACGTGAAAACGCTCGGCGGCGCCGACGTCGTGGTGGTCAACGGGCTGATGAACGGCCTGGTCATCGACCTCGGCGACGGCAGCGATCGCTTCAAGGGGTCGCAGGGGGACGAGACGGTCAGCGGCGGCGCGCAGCGTGACACGCTGTACGGGGACTTCGGGAACGACCGCCTGAGCGGGAACGGGGGGAACGACCTGCTGATCGGCCACTTCGGCTCGGACCGCCTGTACGGGTACGCGGGCAACGATTACCTCGACGGCGGGTCCAGCGGCGACCGACTGGAGGGCGGCGAGGGTGTCGACACACTGCTGGGCCAGGGCGGGAACGACCGGTTCTTCACGCGCGATCTGTCGGCTGACCAGCTCTTCGGCGGGAGCGACACCGATACCGGTGACATCGACGCGTCGGACGTGCTGGCCAGCGTCGAGAAGGCGGCGTGATCGGCCGCGCGGAAATTTTTCTGCGCGCGGTCGATCCTTCGCCGGCGGTCGGCGTATTATGGGGACGACCACCGTTCAGATGCGAATCTGGAAAGCGGTCGAGTTCCGGGAAAGGCGTTTCCCGGAGAAAGAGCCCGGCGGCGGGCAGTACGGGGTTTTACTAAGGCCGGTGTCCCGGTGTGCGATGTGAATCGCTCCCCAAACCGCGACCGACAGTCTCCCCGGAAAGGCCCCGCGACGGCTAGGCAAGGCCGTGGCACCCCGGTGGGGTGATCCACACCGAAATGGAGGTGATCCGTGACCAATTCAGACTGTACGTGTGGGCTGCTGTAGGCAGCTACCGCCAGGTGCGATTCCTGCGGTAATCACGCGGCTGCCCGAGCAGCTCGTGCGGAGCGGATCACCCTTCCTCGCGAAGGTCCCGGCTCCACACAACAGCAGATAGCACACTGCACCACCCGGTGGGATTCGTCCCACCGGGTGTTGTTTTTTATTCGGGTGTTGTTTTTTATTGCGCCGCCCGCGGCCTTGGCGGCGTTGCCCGGCAAAGCGAAACGATCCCGGTCCGCGGCGCGGGCCGGGACAAGAACGGCTCCGGCGACTTGACGGGGGTTCCCGGACGGTTAAATTCCCCGCTTCCGCGCGTGGACATCGCAGGGGCTTGCGGCAAACATTGCACCGCAATCGCCCGTAGGAACGATATCCATGCGTATCGCAAGGAGTTTCGCGGTGAAGACCGAGCCGTTCTAGCCGGCTCATGCTGACCGAAGCACGCGGCGTGGTCAGTGTGAGCAGAGACCACGCCGGGCGCCCTTGGAAGGGCCCCCGGGGAGCTTCGGACCAGCGGCGCCCGACGCTCCCGCTCCCCCGCAAAAGGAAAGCCGGCTTCAGACCCTGGGCATCGTTGCCACTCCCGCCGCCGGCGCGCGTCGCACCGAGGCTCTCGAAGCGAGTTGGACCAGCAGAGAACGAGGAAGACCATGTCCCGCGATTTGAGCAAAGTACGCAACATCGGCATCGCCGCCCACATTGACGCCGGCAAGACCACCGTCTCGGAGCGCGTCCTGTTTTACACGGGCAAGATCCACAAGATGGGCGAGGTGCACGAGGGGACCGCGGTGATGGACTCCCTCGAGGAAGAGCAGAAGCGCGGCATCACCATCCAGTCCGCCGCCACCACCTGCCCCTGGGACCGCAACGGCGAGCGCTACACGATCAACCTGATCGACACCCCCGGCCACGTCGACTTCACCGTGGAGGTGGAGCGCTCGCTGCGCGTGCTCGACGGCGCGGTCGCGGTGTTCGACGGCAAGGAAGGCGTCGAGGCGCAGTCCGAGACCGTCTGGCGCCAGGCCACCAAGTACAACGTCCCGCGCCTCTGCTTCATCAACAAGATGGACAAGATGGGCGCGGACTTCGAGTTCAGCTTCAACAGCATCCGCGAGCGCCTGGGGGCCCCCGCGGTGGCGGTGCAGATCCCCATCGGCCAGAGCAGCACCTTCACCGGCATGATCGACCTCATCCGCGGGATCGAGATCCACTACAACCTCAAGGACGACAAGGACAAGGGCAAGACCCAGATCGAGAAGCCGATCACCGACGAGCACAAGGAGCGCTACCTCAAGTGGCGCCAGGAGCTGATCGAGAAGGTCGCCGAGACCGACGACCACCTGATGGAGAAGTACCTCGTCGGCGAGGAGCCGACCGAGGACGAGCTGCGCAAGGCGATCCGCGCCGCCACGATCAGCTTCAAGATCAACCCGGTCTTCACCGGGTCGGCGCTGAAATACGTCGGCGTGCAGCGGCTGCTGGACGGTGTCATCGACTACCTCCCGTCCCCGACCGAGCTCCCGCCGGTCCACGGGCACGACCTCAAGGACCCGGACGTGGTCATCGAGCGCAAGAGCTCGCCGGACGAGCCGTTCTGCGGGCTGGCGTTCAAGATCGTCAACGATCAGCACGGCGACCTCACCTACGTCCGCGTCTACAGCGGGCGGGTGGAGAAGGGCAGCCGCGTGCTCAACAGCAACCGCGGCAAGCGCGAGAACATCAGCCGCATGTTCCAGATGCACTCCGCCGACCGCATCCCGATCGACGTCGCCGAGGCCGGCGACATCGTGGCGTGCATTGGCATCAAGGAGGCGCTGACCGGCGACACGCTGTGCGACCAGGACCACCCGATCATCCTGGAGCGCCCGACGTTCCCCGAGCCGGTCATCAGCATGTCGATCGAGCCCAAGACCGCCGCCGACAAGCAGAAGCTCGGCGAGGCGCTGACGACCCTGAAGCGCGAGGACCCGACGTTCCAGGCGAACTACGACGAGGAGACCGGCCAGACCATCATCGCCGGCATGGGCGAGCTGCACCTGGAGATCCTGCGCAACAAGCTGACCCGCGACATGAAGGTCGAGGTCATGGTCGGCAAGCCGAAGGTCGCCTACAAGGAGACGATCACCAAGCGCGCCGTGAACATCCGCGGCAAGCACGTGAAGCAGTCGGGCGGGCGCGGTCAGTTCGGCGACTGCACGATCAGCATCGAGCCCTTCGACGGCATGGGCCCCGACGGCAAGCCGCTGCCCGCCGAGGACCTGAAGAAGCTCGGCTGGGCCGACGGCGTGGCGTTCGAGAACAAGATCTTCGGCGGCACGATCCCCAAGGAGTACATCCCGTCGGTCGAGTACGGCGTGCGCATGGCGGCCAAGACCGGCGTGCTGGCGAACTACCCGCTGATCAACGTCAAGGTCACCCTGACCGACGGCAGCTACCACCCGGTGGACTCCAGTCAGATCGCCTTCGAGCTGGCCGGGTCGCTGGCGTTCAAGGAAGGCGTCCTCAAGGCCGGCCCGACCCTGCTCGAGCCGATCATGAAGGTCGTCGTCACCACGCCCGAGGAGTTCGTCGGCAACGTCACCGGTGACCTCAACCGCCGCCGCGGCCTGATCGTCAACAGCGACCAGCGCGGCAACACGCGCGTGGTCGAGGCGGAGGTGCCGCTGAGCGAGATGTTCGGCTACACCACCGAGCTGCGCTCCATGAGCCAGGGTCGCGCCAGCAGCGTGATGGAGCCCCTGAAGTACGCCGAGGTGCCGGCGGGCGTCCGCAAGGCGATCCTCGAGGAAAATGCCTAACCGCTCGATCGATCGATCCGGTCCTCTCTCCGCGTACTCTCGGGAGAGGACCAGGGTGAGGCCCGGGCTCCCCCCGCAGCGCGCGAGGAAGCCCGAAATCCGTCGAGTTGGACGCGCAACAACGGTCGCGTCTTCTTGACACCTTAATTTGAGACGCTACATTTCTCCGCTCGCTTCGGCGGGAAGCACCGGAAGCAGTGTCGGCGGGTTGAGCCGGCAGAGTTTGCCAGGCGCGTTGCAGACGCGGAACAGAAACGGGACGGTATGAACGGCGATCGGATTCGAATTCGGATGGAAGCCTACGACCACCGGTCGCTGGACGCGTCGGCGAAGGAAATCGTCGACCACGCCAAGCGCACCAACGCCCGCGTCTGCGGGCCGGTTCCGATGCCGACCCGCATCGAGCGCTACACCGTCCTGCGCAGCCCGCACATCGACAAGAAGTCGCGCGAGCAGTTCGAGATGCGCACGCACAAGCGCGTGATCGACATCTTCGAGCCCACCGCCCGCACCGTCGAAGCGCTCAACCGCCTGGTCGTGCCGGCCGGCGTGTTCGTGAAGATCAAGGCGTAGCCCTTTTCAGCCTACAAACATGCCCCTGCCAGCAAGGGGCATCTTTTTTCAGGACCGCGGGGTTCATCCAAGAACCCGACTGCCCCCCGGGGGCCGCGGATCCAGCGGTATCGTTTTCGTCCTCTTTCAGGACGGGTTACCGAGCCGGCGCCGACGTTTGGCCCCGTGGCTCCTCTGGCCCGCGCGAGACATGACTCCAGCACTGATCGGTCGCAAGGTCGGCATGACCCGCATTTATGACGAGAAGGGCGCCGTGGTGCCCGTGACCGTCGTCGAGGCGGGCCCCTGTGCCGTCACCCAGGTGAAGACCACCGACACCGACGGCTACCACGCCGTTCAGCTCGGCTTCGGGGACATCAAGGCGAAGTTCAGCAACTTCCCCCTGATCGGCCACGCCGCCAAGGCGGGCGTCGGGCCGAAGAAGCACTTCCGCGAGATCAAGCTCAAGGAAGCCACCGACCGCAAGGCCGGCGACACCGTCACCGCCGACATCTTCGACGGCGTGAAGTTCGTCGACGTGATCGGCGTCTCCAAGGGCAAGGGCACCGCCGGCGTGATGAAGCGGCACCACTTCGGTGGTCAGCCCGCCTCTCACGGCACGGAGCGCAAGCATCGCTCGCCCGGCTCGCTCGCGTCCCGCGCCACTTGGCGCGGCCAGTCGGGCAAGCCCAAGAAGGGCGTCCGCATGGCCGGCCACATGGGCAGCGACCGCGTCACCACGCGCAACCACCCGCTGGTCAAGATCGACGCGGCCAACAACCTGCTGCTCATCAAGGGAGCGCTCCCGGGTCCGAACGGGTCGCTCCTTTTCGTTCGCAAGAGCGTCCCGGCCACGGTTCGCGAGGAAGGCAAGTAGGCCCCGCCAACGTTGTTGGGGCGACGCCTGCGTCGCCCTCTTCCGCGGCCCGGGCGACGCAGGCGTCGCCCCTACAGGAATGTAGCGATGATTGAGGTACCGGTTTACAACTTGGCGGGCGACAAGATCGACACGATGCAGGTCGACGAGGCGAAGCTCGGCGGCGAGGTGCGCAAGAACCTGCTGAAGCAGGCGCTGGTCATGTACCACGCCAACCAGCGGCAGGGCTCCGTCCGCACCCTGGCGCGCGGCGAGGTTGCCGGCTCCACCCGCAAGATGTTCCGCCAGAAGGGAACCGGCAACGCCCGCACCGGCGGCATCCGCAACCCCATCAAGAAGGGCGGCGGCCATGCGAAGCAGAAGCGCCCAAAGGACTGGCGCCAGGCGATGCCCAAGAAGGCGCGCCAGCTCGCCACCAAGAGCGCCATCCTCAGCAAGTTCCAGAGCGCCGACGTCCGCGTGATCGACCAGATCAAGCTGGACGGCCCCAAGACCAAGCCGGTCGCGGAGATGTTCAAGAAGCTGGGGATCGACCGCAGCGTCGTCGTCGCCATCAACGGCCGCGACGAGAACCTCGAGCGCTCGGCGCGCAACATCGATCGCACCACGCTGACCACCGTCGAGCAGCTCAACGCCTGGGATATCCTCCGCAGCCGTACCCTGCTGCTGACCCGCGACGGCCTGGAGAAGATTCTGGCTTGACCGCGTGAAGTGCTGAGGACTCAGGACGGAGGTACACATGGACACGAACTCGATCATCATCAAGCCGCTGATCACCGAAAAGAGCACGCACCAGCAGAACACGCGCAACAGCTACGCGTTCCGCGTGCACACCTCGGCGAACAAGCACCAGATCAAGGACGCAATCGAGCGGCAGTACAGCGTCAAGGTCGTGGACGTGCGGACGATGAACCGCAAGGGCAAGCCCCGCCGCACCAAGACCCGAATGACGACCACCAGCGCCTGGAAGAAGGCGGTCGTCGTCCTGGACGAGAACTCGCGGATCGAGTTGTTCTGAGGCGGAGAAGAGAAGAGTTGCCAGTCGCTAGTTGTCAGTTGCCAGTAAAGGCAAAGGCGGCTTTCTCACTGGCAACTGATGACTGGCAACTATTGACTGGTAACGAATCCCATGGCCATTCGATTCTATAATCCGACCTCTCCCGGCCGTCGTCAGGGTTCGGTCGTCGACTACAAGTCGGTGATCACCAAGGACACGCCCGAGAAGAGCCTGACCCGCGGCAAGCGCCGCGCGAGCGGGCGCAACCACCACGGCGTGATCACGGCCAAGCACCGCGGCGGGGGGAACAAGAAGCTCTACCGCATCATCGACTTCAAGCGGAACAAGGACGGCGTCGCCGCCACCGTGCAGTCGATCGAGTACGACCCGAACCGCTCGTGCTTCATCGCGCTGGTGCAGTACGAGGACGGCGAGAAGACCTACATCCTGGCCCCCAACGGGCTGAAGGTCGGCGCCAAGGTGATGAGCGGCCCCGCCGCCGAGCCGGAAGTCGGCAACTGCCTCCCGCTGACCAACATCCCGTCGGGCCTGGAAATCCACAACGTGGAGATGAACCCGGGGCAGGGCGGCAAGATGATCCGCAGCGCCGGCGGCGTCGGGCGCCTCGGCGCCAAGGAAGGCGAGTACTCCGTCATCATCCTCCCCAGCGGTGAGATGCGCCGGGTCAAGAGCAAGTGCCGCGCGACCATCGGGCAGCTCGGCAACCTCGACTGGATCAACGTCAACATCGGCAAGGCGGGGCGCTCGCGGCACATGGGCATTCGCCCCCACACCCGCGCCAAGGCGATGAACCCCATCGACCATCCGCTCGGCGGCGGCGAGGGGCGCTCCAACGGCGGGCGGCACCCGGTCAGCAAGACCGGCGTCCCGGCCAAGGGCGGCATCACCCGCCACTCCAAGAAGCACAGCGACAAGCTGATCCTCCGCCGCCGCAAGTTCGGCAAGCACCAGCAGCGCCCGCAGACGGTGAACGTGTAGGAAGAAGAGAGTTGCCAGTGGCGAGTTGCCAGTTGCCAGTGAAGGCAAACGCGGCGCGCTACTGACAACGGGCAACCAGCAACTGGCAACTAACCATGAGCAGAAGCGCTAAAAAGGGTCCGTACGTCGACGAGAAGCTCTACAAGAAGGTCTCGAAGCTGAACGAGAACCGTGCCAAGCAGTCCATCAAGACCTGGGCGCGGGCGTGCACGATCATCCCGGAGTTCGTCGGGCACACCTTCGAGGTCCACAACGGCAACAAGTTCCTCCGCGTGTTCGTGCAGGAGGACATGGTCGGGCACAAGCTCGGCGAGTTCAGCCCGACCCGCGTCTTCCGCGGCCACTCGGGCAAGAAGGCGGCCGGCCCCGGAGCCTGAGCTCAGGACTCCGCGCACTGAGGTAACAAGATGCCCTTTCAAGCTAAGCACAGTTTCGCCCGCATCGGCCCGCGCAAGGCGCGGCTGGTCATGGACATGATCCGCGGCCGCGACGTCGACGACGCGATCTCGCTGCTGAAGTTCTCCAAGCAGCGCGTCAGCGGGATGATCGAGAAGGTCATTCGCTCGGCCGTCGCCAACGCCAACGAGCAGGAGGCGGCGCCCCCGCGCAACACCCTGTACGTCGCGCAGGCGTGGGTGGACCCGGGCCCGGTGATCAAGCGCTTCCAGCCGAAGGACCGCGGCAAGGCCTACCCGATCAACAAGCGCACCAGCCACCTCGTCGTCACCGTGGACGAGCGCGGCGAGGGCGAGCGGGCGCCCGTGAGCCTGAAGAAGACCGTCGGCGGCCGGCACGGCAAGGCGAGGTAGTTCGTTACGGAAGTTGCCAGTGGTCAGTTGCCCGTTGCCAGTGAAGGCAGCCGCAACCGCCCCGACTGACAACTGGCAACTGTTAACTGGCAACTGGACGAAATCATGGGCCAAAAGGTCAATCCAACGGGTTTCCGCGTCGGCATCACCGAGGACTGGAAGAGCAAGTGGTACGCGCCCAAGGCGGCGTACGGCGACTTCCTGGTCGAGGACTTCCGCATCCGAAACCTGATCGACAAGAAGCTCAACCGCCGACCGCCGTTCGCGGCCATCAGCGACATCTTCATCGAGCGCACGCGCGAGGAGATCACCATCACCCTGAAAACCGCTCGCCCCGGCCTGGTCATCGGACCCAAGGGCGCGGAGGTGGACAAGCTCCGCGAAGAGATCGAGGACATGATCCACCGCAAGGTGGCGCCGGTGAAGGTCGTGGAGATCAAGAACCCCGACCTCAACGCCCAGCTCGTCGCCGAGGCGGTCGCCGAGCAGCTCAAGAAGCGCGCCAGCTTCCGCCGCGTCCTGAAGATGCGCATGGACAGCACCATGCAGGCGGGCGCCAAGGGGATCAAGATCAGCGTGAGCGGCCGGCTCGGCGGCTCGGAAATCGCCCGACAGGAAAAGGCCGGGCAGGGATCGGTCCCGCTGACCACCCTCCAGGCGAACATCGACTACGGCTACGCGATCGCCTTCACCACCTTCGGCACCATCGGCGTCAAGGTGTGGATCTTCCGCGGGATGTACGGCGAGGAAATCGCCGACACCGACGTCCGCCCCGGCGGCGGCGGCCCGCGCCGCGGACGAAGGTAAGCATTCGTTCCTGGTTGCGAGTTGCCAGTAACTACAACCAGAAGATCGCCCGCTCGAGATGAAGCAGACTGGCAACTGACAACTAGCAACCAGCAACTTTCGGTGCCTTATGCCAATGATGCCCAAGCGGGTGAAGTTCCGCAAAAGCCAGCGCGGGAAGATGAAGGGCAACGCCACCCGCGGCAATACCGTCGCGTTCGGCGAGTACGGCCTTCAGACCACCGCCCCGTCGTGGATCACCGCCCGGCAGATCGAAGCCGGCCGCGTCGCCGCGTCGCACTTCCTGCGCCGCGAGGGGCGGCTGTTCATCCGCATCTTCCCGCACAAGCCGGTCTCCGGGAAGCCGCTGGAAACCCGCATGGGCAAGGGCAAGGGCGAGCCGGAATACTGGGTGGCGGTCGTCAAGCCCGGCACCGTCATGTTCGAGGTGACCGGCGTCGACGAGGTGACCGCCAAGCGCTGCCTGGCCCGCATCGCCCACAAGATGCCGGTCCCGTGCCGCTTCGTGCAGCGCCGCCACGCGGTGGCTTGACCAGCCGTGCCGAGAACTGAGAGTGCCGGGAACTGAAGTAGCGAGGACCGAGCGATGACCATCAAAGAGATCCGCGAGAAGGAAACCGAGCACCTGAAGCACGAGCTGAGCGAGAAGCGTAAGCACCTGTTCGACCTGCGCAGCCAGGCGGTCACCGAGAAGCTCGAGGACCCGAGCCAGATCGGCAAGACCCGCAAGGACATCGCGCGGGTCCAGACCGTCCTGAAGCAGCGCGAGCTCGAGCAGCAGAAGCAGCAGCAGGCGACGGCGACGACCGCCACGACCACCAAGTAGAGCAATTAGCGGCGGTGCGCAGCACCGCGGGTTGAAGCAAAATGGCAGACACCGCGACCACGGAAGAGAACAAGCAAGAGCGTCCGCTGCTCCGCACCATCGAGGGTGTGGTCGCGTCGGACAAGGGCAACAAGACCATCAAGGTGGTGGTCAACTATCAGACCAAGCACCCCAAGTACGGCAAGTACCTCAAGCGCCGCACCGTCCTGCACGCCCACGACGAGCAGAACGACGCCCGCGAGGGCGACACCGTCGAGATCGCCGAGTGCCGCCCGCTCAGCAAGACCAAGCACCACCGCCTCCTCCGTATCGTCCAGCGCGCCCCGGAGAAGGCCGTCCAGGTGTCGGCCGAGGAAGTGATGACCGGCAAGGCGCCCGAGCAGAGGTAGTTGCCAGTTATGAGTTGCCAGTTGCCAGTGAAGGCAAAGGCGGCTTCTCTACTGGCGACTGGCAACTGGCAATTAACAACTGGCAACTGGCACTGGCAACTCCTGGTGTTTCCATGATTCAACAACAGACCATGCTCGACATCGCCGACAACACCGGCGCGAAGCAGGCGATGTGCATCAAGGTGATCGGCGGCTCGAGCAGCAAGGGCAAGTTCAAGCGCCGCATCGCGGGCATCGGCGACGTCATCATCTGCGCGGTGAAGAAGACGATCCCCTCGGGCGACATCAAGAACGGCGAGATCATCCGCTGCGTCGTCGTCCGCACCAAGCAGCCGACCCTCCGCCCCGACGGCAGTTACGTCCGTTTCGACAAGAACGCGGCGGTGGTGATCGACAAGGAAAACAACCCGCGCGGCACCCGTATCTTCGGCGCCGTCGCCCGCGAGCTGCGCGACAAGAACTTCATGAAGATCGTCTCGCTCGCCAGCGAAGTGGTCTGAGCTGAAGGAGTTGCCAGTTGTTAGTTGCCAGTTGCCAGTAACGGCACGAGCGGCTTCCTCACTGGCAACTGACAACTGGTAACTGGCAACTAATTTAGGCAACTGACATGGCACGACACATTAAGGCCGGCGACACGGTGGTGGTCACGACGGGCGCGGACAAGGGCAAGACCGGCCGCGTCCTGCGCGTGCTGACCGACAAGGACCGCGTGGTGGTCGAGGGGATCAACCGGGTGTGGAAGCACGTCCGCCCCAACCAGCGCAACCCGCAGGGCGGCCGCATCCAGAAGGACGCGCCGATCCACCTCAGCAACGTGATGCCGCTGGACCCGACCACCGGCAAGGGTACCCGCGTCCGCTTCCAGGAGCGCGACGGGAAGAAGCACCGGATCGCCGTCGGCTCCAACACCGACCTGGGCGTCACCGGCAAGGCGTGATCGCCGGCAATTAGCGGCCCGCGCGCAGCACCGCGGGCCCCGACCGTCGTACTAATAAGACGGGTCGCACCGAAGACGACGACGAGGCAGCAGTCGACGAGGCAGCAGTCATGGCAGAAGAAAAAGAACAGAAGCAGAAGGGCCCCAAGAGCGGTAAGCCGTCGGCGGCGGAGATCGCCGCCAAGAAGGCCGCCAAGAAGGCCAAGGTCCAAATCGCCGACGAGGCGGACGAGTCGACCGCGTCCGGCCCGGCCCCGACGCCCCGGCTGGTGACCCACTACAAGGAAAAGGTCATCCCCGCCCTGACCCAGCGCTTCGGCTACAAGAACCAGATGGCCGTCCCCAGGCTGGACAAGATCATCATCTCCATGGGCGTCGGGAAATTCTCCACCGCCGGCGAGAAGGAGAAGATCAACCAGGCCGAGAAGGAACTCTCGGTCATCGCCGGGCAAAAGCCGGTCCGCACCAAGGCGAAGAAGTCCGTCGCCAACTTCAAGGTGCGCGAGGGGATGGAGACCGGGCTGAAGGTCACCCTCCGCGGCGCCCGAATGTTCGAGTTCCTCGACCGCCTGATCACGCTGGCCATCCCGCGCGTGAAGGACTTCCGCGGGCTCAACCCAAACGGGTTCGACAAGGCGGGCAACTATAACTTCGGCTTCAACGAGCAGACGGTGTTCCCCGAGGTCGACGGCGCGGCCGTCACCTTCCAGCAGGGGATGAACATCACCATGGTGACCACCGCCGCCAATCCCGATGAGGGGCGCGAGCTGCTCAAGCAGTTCGGCTTCCCCTTCCGCGACAAGGAAAAGCTGGACGCGAGGTAGGAGAGAAGAGAGTTGCCAGTTGTGAGTTGCCAGTTGCCAGTAAAGGCGAAGGCTTCAGCACTGGCAACTGATCACTGGCAACTGGCAACTAACTCCCGAGAGAACTATGGCAACCAAAGCCTGGGTAGCAAAGCAGAAGCGGCGCGAAGAGCTGGTCAAGCGGTACGCCGAGGTTCGGCGGCAACTGAAGAAGGAGAAGAACTACGCGGCGATCGCCAAGCTGCCGCGCGATTCCTCTCCGACCCGGTCGCACAACCGCTGTCAGCTCACCGGCCGGTCCAAGGCGGTGCTGCGCCGGTTCAAGGTCAGCCGCATCATGCTCCGCGAGCTGGCGCTGGCGGGGAAGATCCCGGGTTTGAAGAAGGCTAGCTGGTAAATCGACACGGTTGCCCGTCGTCAGTTGCCGGTTGCTCGTGATGCAACCGGCAGCTCCTCCTGGCAACCGGCAACTGACAACTGGCAACTGAACATGAATAACCAAGACCCCATCGCGGACATGCTGACTCGGATCCGCAACGCCAACCGCGTCGGCCGGCGGCTGGTCCTCATCCCCAAGAGCAAGATCTGCACCGGTATCGCGCAGGTGCTTAAGGACGAGGGCTACATCGAAGAGTTCGATGTCATCGACGACACCAAGCAGGGTCAGATCCGCGTCCGCCTGAAGTACTCGCTCAGCGGCGAGAAGGTGATCCACGAACTGGACCGCGCGTCCAAGCCGGGCCGGCGGGTCTACCGCGGCGTGCAGGACCTCCCGCGCATCCTCAACGGCATGGGGATCGCCGTCGTCTCCACCAGCAAGGGCGTGATGAGCGACCGCAAGGCCCGCGAGAGCAACGTGGGTGGCGAACTGCTGTGCACCGTCAGCTAACCAAGTAAGTGAACGCGCGCGGGAAGCCGGGCGGCGGACGAACTGACCGCCCGCGAAGCGAGACCGCCGAGGAGCAACATTATGAGCCGTATCGGAAAGAAGCCGGTCCCCGTGGGAAAGGCGAAGATCACCATCAAGGATCGGCACGTCACCGCCGAGGGCCCCAAGGGCAAGCTCGAGATGGACGTGCACCCGCTGATCGGCGTCGCCAGCCAGGACGGCAACCTGATCGTCACCCGCCCCAACGACGAGAAGCAGAGCAAGGCGCTGCACGGGCTGACCCGCGCGCTGCTGGCGAACATGGTCGAGGGCGTCACCACCGGCTACCGCAAGGCGCTGGAGATCCAGGGCGTCGGCTACAAGGCCGAGCAGCGCGGCAAGACGCTCGTGCTGTCGGTCGGCTACGCAAACCAGATCACGCTGCCCATTCCCGGCGACGTGGCGGTCGCCCTGGAGGGGACCAACAAGGTGATCGTGACCGGCGCTGACAAGCAGGCGGTCGGCGAGTTCGCCGCCCGCGTCCGCAAGGTCCGCACCCCTGAGCCGTACAAGGGCAAGGGCATCCGCTACGAGGGCGAGGTCGTCAAGATCAAGGCCGGCAAGGCCTTCGCCGGCGCCGGCGCCAAGTAAGGCGCCGAGCAAGGCGCCGAGCAAGGCTTCCGCGCAAGCGGCGATGCAGCGGCGGTGCGCAGCACCGCGCGTTCGACACCGAAGGCAAGATCAACCGGAGCACCGAACGAACCCGGCGCTCCCCAAGGTTGAAGCGAGAGAAATATGGCAGACAAGCAGAAACTCAAGGCGGATCGGCTCGAGCGTCGGAAGTACCGCACGCGCAAGAACATCTTCGGCACCACCGAGCGCCCGCGGCTGAGCGTGTTCCGGTCCGACAAGCACATTTACGCCCAGCTCATCGACGACCTCGCCGGCCGCACCCTCGCCGCCGTCGCCTCCACCAGCGGCGAGACCCGCGGGGCGGAGCTGAAGAACGGCGGGAACGTGAACGCCGCCAAGAAGGTTGGCGCCGCCATCGCCGCCCGCGCCAAGGAGATCGGCGTGACCAAGGTGGCGTTCGACCGCGGCGGGCGCATGTACCATGGCCGGATCAAGGCGCTGGCCGACGCCGCCCGCGAGGGCGGGCTACAGTTCTAAGGTCGCCGACGCACCGAATGGGCGACCGACGATCGACCGAC
>DASQDR010000103.1:0-24714 GCA_035634055.1 Tepidisphaeraceae bacterium
GCCGCCGCCGGCTCCGGCGTCATCAAGCTGAACGGCGCGGGGCTCACCATGGTGGGGGGCACGTACGTCAACGGGCTGACCTTCGCCGGGATCAATTCTGTCAACATCACGGCCAACGCGCAGCTCGGCGCCCTCGCCGGCGGCGGGACGTTCAACCTCAACACGGGCAGCACGGTCACGCTCGCCGGCGACACCAGCGGGTTCGCCGGGGCGCTGAACCTGACGAACAACGGCTTCCTTCGGTTCAACGGCGGCCTGGGCAGCGCGAACGCGGCCTTCGATCTCGGCGTCGGCACGGGCAACCTGCTGAGCCGCAACGGCAACGTGACGATTGCGCTCGGGGCGCTGCGCGGCGGCGCCAACACGCGCGTCACCGGCGCCAGCAGCGCCGGCAACCTGACGACCTATTCCATCGGCGGCGCGGGCCTGAGCACCACCTTTGCCGGCGGCATCACCGACGGCGGCTTCGCCGACAGTACCGCCGACATCACCGCCGTCACCAAGACCGGCGCGGGCGCGCTGGTGCTGACCGGCACCGCCAACGCCTACACCGGCGCGACCGCCGTCAATGCCGGGCTGCTGGAGGTCAACGGCTCGCTCGGCAACACCGCCGTCACCGTCGCGTCGGGCGCGGCCCTCACCGGCGGCGGCATCATCGGCAGCGCCACCGGCGGCGCCGTCACCCTCCAGACCGGCGCGAAGCTCGCCCCCGGCGCGGGCGGCGGCACCGGGCCGGGCAACCTCCGCGTCGGCAACGGGCTCACGCTCGCCACCGGCAGCAACCTCTCCTTCGACCTCACCAGCTCCCCCGCCGGCAACAACGACAAGATCACCCTCAACGGCGGCGTGCTGACCATGAACGGGACGATCAACGTCTCGTTCAACCTCGTCGACGGCTACCTTGCCCCCGGCACCTACACCCTGATCACCGGCGGCGCCAACACCAGCGCTGCGGGCGCCACCTTCGCCTTCAACCTCCCCGCCGGCGCGCGCCAGACGTACAACCTCGTGCGGCCGGTCTCCGGCAACGGCGAGTGCTACGTCCAGCTCGTCGTCAGCGGCAACCCGTCGGCCAACCTGCTGTGGCGCCCGGGCGCCGGCAGCACCGCCTGGGACCTCAACGCGACGCCGAACTGGAAGAACGGCGCCGCCACCGAGACGTTCTTCAACCTTGACGGCGTCACCTTCGACAACGACGCCGCCGGCGTCGTCGACCTCGCCGGCAGCGTCAAGCCGCGCGAGGTCGTTGTGAACAACCCGTCGGCCGCCTACACCTTCGGCGGCGCGGGAACCCTCGACGGCAGCGGCTCGCTCACCAAGACCGGCGCGGGCGTGCTGACGCTCAACGGCACCGGCGTCAACACCTACGCCGGCGGAACCTTCCTCAACGGCGGGACCCTTCAGCTCGGCAACGACATCGCCAACGCTTCCGCGCTCGGCACCGGCCCGATCACCCTGGCCAACGGCACCACGCTCAAGATGTTCGACAGCGCCGCCGGCGGGGCGCAGATCGCCAACTGGAACCTGGTCGTCCCCACGGGCTCCAACGCCACCGTGTGGCAGGACTCGCGCAGCCAAATCACCGGCACGCTCAGCGGCGGCGGGACGCTCAACCTTCGCGAGTCGTGGGTGCGCAACGACCTGATCGCCGACGCCAGCAACTTCACCGGGCAGATCAACGTCATCACCGATAACGACGGCGGAGAGTTCCGCTTCGGCACCAACTACGCCTACGCCGGCTTCCCCAACGCGGCGGTCAACCTTGCCGACAAGGTCGCCGCCTTCTACATCGGCACCGTGAGCGAGGAGGCGGACGGCACCGTCATCGACATCGGCGAGCTGACCGGCGCCGTCGGCTCCACGCTGCGCGGCGGGCTGACCGGCGGGCGCACCGTCACCTATCGCATCGGCGGGCGCAACACCAACGCGGCGTTCGCCGGCACGATCGCCGAGCAGAACCTCGACAGCATCACCTCGCTGGTCAAGACCGGCACCGGGACCTGGACCCTGACCGGCAACGCCAGCTACAAGGGAACGACCGTCGTCGAGGCGGGCACGCTCCGCGTTGCCGGCTCGCTCGCCAGCGCGGGCGGGAGCTTCGTCGTCAAGAGCGGCGCGACCCTCGACCTGGCCGGCGGTACGCTGACCGCCGACTCCATCGAGGTCGAGCCCGGCGGCATGATCCTCGGCACCGGCGCCATCGTCGGTGACCTGGTCAACAACGGCACCGTCACCCTTGGCGGCGGCGACGGCACGTTCCTCAGCGTCAGCGGCGAGGTGCAGAACCTCGGCACCATGACCATCGACGGGCGCGCCATCTCGATGGGCGCCCTGACCGTCGTCGCCGGCTCGACCACCAAGCTCGCCACCCGCGGCAACATCGTGCTTGACGTGGGCACGCTCAACCTCGAGCCCGGCGCGTCGCTCGACCTGCGCAACAACGCCCTGATCGTCCGCAGCGGCAACGTGGGGACGTGGACCGGCAGCACGTTCGACGGCGTGACCGGCCAGGTCCGCGACGGCCGCAACGGCGGCGCGTGGAACGGCAATGGCATCGTCACCACCGTCGCCCCGAACCAGCCGGCGGATCTGACCACCCTGGCGGTCGCCCCCGCGTCGCACGTGCTGGGTCTGAGCGGCGCAGACACCGGGACGTGGAACGGGCGAACCGTGGACGCCTCGGCCATCCTGGTGA
Source organism: Tepidisphaeraceae bacterium (assembly GCA_035634055.1). Lineage (GTDB taxonomy): Bacteria > Planctomycetota > Phycisphaerae > Tepidisphaerales > Tepidisphaeraceae > JAICTV01. The sequence continues at coordinate 2,696 of DASQDR010000103.1, forward strand.
AGTACACCTACACCGGCGACGCCGATCTGAACGGCAAGATCAACGGCGACGACTACTTCATCATCGACTCCAAGATCGCCCAGTCGTCGGCCCTGCGCGGGTGGCGGTTCGGCGACTTCAATTACGACGGCAAAATCAACGGCGACGACTACTTCTCCCTCGACAGCAACATCGCCCGCCAGGGCGTCGTGCTGTAGGCCGCCAGGGCTGGTTTGACGACGTAATCGCCCGCCGCGACGCGGCTTTGCGTGTTGTTGCGCCGCCGCCAGTGCGTTAATCTTGCGGCGGGTAATCGTCACAACATGCAAACCACCCCATCACATTTGCGCGCGGCGCTGGAACGTCTCGAATCGCGTCACCTGCTGGCGGTCACGCAGCCGGCGTTTGTCGACGAATCGTTCACCACTGGACTGACCACCCCGACGGCGATGGAGTTCGCCCCCGACGGTCGCCTCTTCGTCGCGCAGCAGGGCGGGGCGCTGCGCGTGATCCAGAACGGCACGCTGCTGGCGAATAACTTCGTCACCCTGACCGTCGCCTCCACCGGCGAGCGCGGGCTGCTCGGCGTGGCGTTCGATCCCAACTACGCGACCAATCGCTTCGTCTACGTCTATCACACCGTCCCCGCCGGCGCGAACAACTCCCCGCCGCCGCACAACCGCGTCACCCGCTTCACCGCCGACGCCAACGATCCGAACGTCGCGGTCCCGAACAGCGGCCTGCCCATCCTGGACCTGGAGAACCTCAGCGCGACGAACCACAACGGCGGCGCGATCCACTTCGGCCCCGACGGCAAGCTGTACGTCGCCGTCGGCGACAACGCCGTCTCGAGCAATGCCCAGACGCTCAACAACCGCCTGGGGAAGATGCTGCGGATCAACCCCGACGGAACGATTCCCTCGGACAACCCCTTCTTCACCAACGACGGCGTCACCCAGCCGCGCGACTATATCTGGGCGCTGGGCTTGCGCAACCCGTTCACCTTCGCGTTCGACCCGGCCGACGGGACGATGCACATCAACGACGTGGGGGAGAACACGTGGGAGGAGATCAACGTCGGCCGCGCCGGCGCGAATTACGGTTGGCCGACGGTCGAGGGGCCGGAGAACACGCCGAATCCAAACTTCGACGACCCACTCTTCGTCTACAACCACAGCAGCGCCGCCGGTGACGCCGGCGGCACGGTGATCGCCGGCGGCACGTTCTACCGCCGCCCCGCCGGCGCAGCGAATCCCTTTCCCGACGCCTTCGCCGGCGACTACTTCTACGCCGACTCCAACCGCGGCTGGGTGCGCTGGCTGGACGACAACACCGCCAACACGAACCTGATCCTGAACGGGTCGTTCGGCATCGTCGATTTGAAGACCGGCCCGGACGGGAGCGTCTACTACCTGACGCGCAGCAGCAGCTCGGTGCGCCGCCTGCGCTACACCGTCCGCCCGCCCGGCGCGCCCGACCTGATCAGCGACACCGGCGCCAACACCAGCGACAACCTCACGTCCGACAACACCCCCACCTTCACCGGCAGCGCGCCGGCCAACGCGGCGGTGATCCTGTACGACGGCGCGACGCAGGTCGGCAGCGGCACCGCGTCGGCCGGCGGGAGCTACAGCATCACCACCTCCGCGCTCGGCAACGGCAACCACGTCATCACCGCCAAGGTGAACTCGTCGGGCAACCTCAGCGCCAGCTCGGCCGCGCTGAGCGTGGAGATCGACGCCACCGCGCCGACGGTGCAGTTCACCAACTTCGTCTTCGCCTCCACCCCGCACAAGCTGACGATCGCGTTCAGCGAGGACGTGGGAAGTTCGATCGCGGCCGGAGATTTGTCGGTGACCAACCTGACGACCGGCGCGGCGGTGCCGGCGTCGAGCGTCTCCTGGGCGGGCAGCACCGCGACCTTCACCTTTTCCGGCGCCATCGCCAGCGGCCACCACCGCGCCACCATCGCCATGAACGACGTTGAGGACGCGGCAGGGAACAAGCTGCCCGCGGCGCACGCGTTCGAGTTCATGCTGGTCAACGCCGCCCAGACGCTGCAACTGACGCCGGGCACGCGCGTCGTGCAGCAACTGGCGATGGGAACGGGCGCGCGGCTGGACATCGGTGAGTCGCGGCTCGGGGTGGACTACGGCACGCCAGCGTCGCCGCGCGGGAGCCTCATCGGCTCGACCTACACCGGCCTGTCCGGGCTGATCCAGTCCGGCCGCAACGGCGGCGCTTGGAACGGGACCGGCATCATCACCAGCGCTGCCGCCGCCGCGCCGCCCAACCTGCTGACCAGCATCGGACTGGAGGAGGCCGAGTTCGTCCTGGGCATCTCCGGCAATCAGACGACGCTTTGGCAAGGCATGCCCGTGGATGCCACCACCGTGCTGCTCAAGTACACCTATTCGGGAGACGCCGACCTCAACGGAAAGGTCGACGGCGACGATTACTTCGTGGTCGACCAAGCCATGGCCAGCAGTAGCGCCTGGGGCTGGTGGAACGGCGACTTTGATCACAACGGCAGGCTCAACGGCGACGACTACTTCCTGATCGATCGAACTATCGGTCGGCAAATCCTTGGAATCCTGTAGCCCAGCCCGAAGCGCCCCAGCAGATTGTGAAGATTCTTGAAACATTCACGATCTGTGGCAGGATGACGAACGACACGCCGTTGACGAGCGTTGTACCGCTATGCGCCCGTCGCGCGCCGCTCGTTTCTCACGAACTGCCAGTCCGCCAGCATTCGGGATCAGGTGATGATGCCACGCTCTCGCCGCACGCGCGCAACCGACTCGGGCAGTGCCATCCGCGCCGCCGCGGCCGCCGCCATCGAGCCGCTCGAGCGTCGCCGCATGCTGGCGATGACGCACCTGTACGCCTTCAACGACGGCACGATCAACGATGCGGTCGGGACGGCACACGGGACGCTGCACAACGGCGCGCAGGTGAGCAACGGCCGGCTGCTGCTGGAAAACGCTGGCGTGACCAGCGGGCAGTCCACCGTGGTGAAGTACGGCAAGCTCCCGGCCAACATCCTGCCCGCCGCCGGCAGCGCCACCGTCGAGCTCTGGTACACCACCTTCAGCGCCACGCCCAACTGGCAGCGCGTGTTTGACTTCGGCGACCAGAGCGGCAGCAACGGCAACACGTACCTCGGCTACACCCCTAAAAGCGCCGCCGGCGTCGCGCGGGCGATGATGAAGCCCGCGGGCCTGACCGAGCGGGCGGCGGTCAGCGCCACCCGCGCCAATCATGGCTACGCGCATCACGCCGCCGTCGTGCTGGACTCGGTGGGCGGCCAGTTGCACCTGTACGTGGACGGGGCACTCGCCGGCTCGACGGCGCTGAACGGCGCCACCCTCGCGGGCATCAATGACGTCAACGGCTACCTCGGGCGCTCGCTGTTCAACGCCGACGCCGGCTTCAGCGGCGCGATTGACGAGCTGCGGATCTACGACGACGCCGTCCCCGCCGCCACGCTGGCCGCCAACGCCGCCGCCGGCGCCACCCCGTTCACCACCGCCAACAAGCCCGCGCGGCAGATGGAGAACCTGGATCGCGGCATCGTCGCCATGAGCAAGGGGGGCGGGCAGGTCTACGTCGGCTGGCGGCTGCTCGGCAACGACCCGAGCGGCGTCGCCTTCAATCTCTACCGCTCGGTCAACGGCGGCGCGCCGCTCAAGCTCAACGCCCTGCCGCTGACCAGCACCACCGACTTCACCGACGCCGGCGTGGACCTCAAGCAGGTCAATACCTATACCGTCCGCGCGGTCGTCGGCGGCGTCGAGCAGGCGGCGGGAAAGCCGTTCGTCCTCGGCGCCAACACCTCGGCCAGCCCCTACCTCAGCGTCCCGATGCAGGTGCCGGCCGGCGGGCTGCTGCGGGACGGCGTGCCGTACCGCTACCAGATCCTCGACGCCAGCGTCGCCGACCTCGATGGCGACGGCGCCTACGACTTCGTGGTTCAGTGGGACACCACCAACGACGGCGGGTCCGCCTTCACCGGCCCGATCCTGATCGAAGGGTACAAGGCCGACGGCACCCGGCTCTGGCAGGTGAACCTCGGCCGCAACGTCACCGATCGCAACGACGGCTACCTCGTCTACGACTTCGACGGCGACGGCAAGGCCGAGCTGGTCACGCGCACCGCCGACGGCACCGTCAGCGGCACCGGGCAAGTGATCGGCAATGCCAGCGCCGACTGGGTGAACGACACCGAGTACCCCGTCGGCTGGACCGTCAACGGCCCGGAGTACTTCACGATCTTCAACGGCCAGACCGGCGCCGCCATGGCCACGCAGTTGCTCGAGCCGGCGCGGGGGAACCTGACCGATTGGGGCGACGATTACGGGCAGCGGGCGCACCAGCTCTTCATCGTCCCGGCTTACCTCGACGGCGCGCGGCCGAGCATCGTCTTCTCGCGCGGCATTTACCTGGCGCGGTCGCCTTACGCGGCGCAGACGCAGCAGGTCGCCTACGACTGGCGCAACGGCCAGATCACCAAGCGCTGGCACTTCAGGGCCGGCCGCGGCATCAACAACGACGTCAACTCCAACTTCGTCGGCCAGGGCAACCACCAGGTGACGGTGGCCGACGTGGACGGCGACGGCAAGGACGAGATCATCAACGGCGCCATGGTCGTCGACGACGACGGCAAGCCGCTGGCATCGTCGGAGCTCGAGCACGGCGACGCCGTTCACGTCAGCGACCTCGATCCCACTCGCCCGGGGCTGGAAGTGTTCGGCATCCACGAGAACGAGGGGACCTACGACCCCAACCGCCCCTACGGCGCGGCGATGTACGACCCGCGCACGGGACAGACGCTCTGGGGCGCAGGCCGGGGCATCGACGTCGGCCGCGGCAACGCCGCCGATATCGATCCGACCCGCCCCGGCGCCGAGAACTGGGGCGGCCCGCCGATCGACAACCCGACCGGCCCCGGCGTGGTCCGCGACGCCAAGGGGCAGACCGTCACCAACAGCGCCGGCACCGCGCTGCCGGTGCCGAACACGAATAACTTCCTGCTCTGGTGGGACGGCGACCTCACGCGCGAGCTGCTGGACCGCAACTACATCAACAAGTGGGACTGGACCGACGGCTCCAGCGACCGCCTGCTCACCGCCTCCGGCGTCGCCACCAGCCAGAGCACCAAGCAGTTCCCCGCCCTGACCGGCGACCTGCTCGGCGACTGGCGCGAGGAGGTCGTCTGGAAGTCGGCAGACAGCCGCGAGCTGCGGATCTACACCACCACGCTCGCCGCCACCAACCGCATCCCCACCCTGATGCACGACAGCCAGTACCGCATGGCCACGCTGTGGCAGAACAACGCGTACAACCAGCCGCCGCACCCGAGCTTCTTCATCGGCGCAGGCATGGACGCGGTGCCGCAGCCGAACATCTTCGTTGCCACCAACGCCACGGCGGCGCCCGCCGCCCCCGCCAACCTGACCGCAACGGCGGCGGGCGGGCCAAAGGTCAACCTCGCCTGGTCCGCCGTCGGCGGCGCGACCAAGTACCGCGTGAAGCGGTCGGACAACCCCGGCGGGCCGTTCCGCATCCTCGCGGACAACGTCACCGGCACGAGCTTCGTCGACGCGACCGTGAAGAGCGGCGGGAGCTATCAATACGTGGTGACGGCCGTCGCCGGCGGCGCCAACGAGAGCGCCGCTTCCGTTGCCGCCAGCGCGACGATCCCGCTCGTCAGCCCGTGGGTCGCGCAGGACATCGGCGCCACCGCGCTCGCCGGCCGCACCACCTGGGAGGACGGGCGCTTCACCGTCACCGCGTCGGGCGCCGACATCTACAACGCCACCGATTCCTTCCGCTTCGTGCACCGGCCGGTCAGCGGCGACGGCAGCATCGTCGCGAAGGTGGAATCCGTCACCAATACCGCCGACGGCGCCAAGTACGGCGTCATGTTCCGCAAGTCGACGTCGGCCAACGCCGCCTTCGCCGACCTGTACGTCACGCCCGACGGGCACGTCTTCTTCCAGACGCGCGGCACCGACGGCGCCAACGTCACGTGGCAGGTCGCCTATTCCACCGCGCCGCTCTGGCTGAAGCTGACGCGCACCGGCAGCAGCTTCACCGCGTACTACGGCGCCGACGGCGTCAACTGGACGCAGGTGGGCGGCGCCCGCACCGTCGCCGGCACCACGCTCGGCGGGCTGATCGCCTGCTCGCTCGACAACTACGAAGCGGGCACCGCGATCTTCTCCAACGTCTCGCTGCCGGGCGCCGGTTCCATCGCCGGCCAGGTGTTCCACGACATCGACGGCGACGGCGCGCTCGACGCCGGCGAGGCGACCTTCGCCGGCGTCACCGTCTTCCTCGACGCCAACAACGACGGCGCGCTCGACGCCGGCGAAGCATCGACGACCACGTCCGACACCGGCGCGTACGCCTTCGGCGCCCTCGCCGCCGGTAGCCACACCGTCCGTGCGATAGCGCCAACGGAGTTCGTCTCCACCGGCGCGCAGGCCGTCACCCTGCCCGCCAACGGCGCGATCACCGTCAACCTCGCCAACGCGCGCACGGTCTACCACGGCACCGATGGCGCCGACCGCTACCTCGTGCGCCGGATTGCCGGCGGCAAGTACGAGATCCTCATCGATGACGCGCTGGCGTACACGGTGTTCCCGGGCGTGCCGTCGCTGGCGTTCAACCTCGCCGGCGGCGACGACACGATGACCCTCGACCTCGGCGGCGGCGGCGGCGTGCCGCTGCCGGCGGGCGGCGCGACCTTTGACGGCGGCGCGGGCACCGGTGACGCCTTGGCCGTGCTCGGCTCCACCGGCCCGGACGGCGTTACCTTCGCCGCGGCGGGCGTCACCACCGGCGGCATCACCTTCGCCGCCAGCAACCACGAAATCGCGACGTTCGACGGGCGAAGCGGCGGCGATGGACTGACCGTCAATGGCGGGCCCGCGGTCGTGCTGCCGAACTCACAGCAACTCCAAGGAATGAGCATCGCCGCCGGCGCTACCGTAGCGGTGCCGGCGGGCGCGGACGCCACGATCCTCACCGGTGCCCTCACCGTCTCCGGGCGCCTCGACTTGGCGGACAACGACCTGGCCATTAACTACGCCGCCGCCAGCCCGATCGGCTCGTGGACCGGCTCGGCCTACACCGGCACCGCCGGCTCGATCCGCTCCGGCCGCAACGGCGGCGCGTGGAACGGCGACGGCATCATTACCTCCGCCGCCGGCGGCATCACCAAGTCGCTCGGGGTCAACGAGGCGTCAACGGTCCTGGGGATCAGCGGCACGCAGACCGCCCTGTGGAACGGGCAGGTCGTCGACGCGACCACGGTCCTGGTGAAGTTCACCCATGCCGGCGACGCCGACCTGAACGGCCGCGTGGACGGCGACGACTACTTCATCATCGACGCCCGCGCCGCCGCCGGCGGCAGCGGCGCCTGGGGCTGGTGGCGCGGCGATTTCGACTACAACGGCAAGATCAACGGCGACGACTACTTCCTCATCGACAGCAACGTCAACGCCGTCGGACTGTGAGTTTCGAGCGCCGCGGGACCGCGCAGCCTTGGCCATGTCACGCTTAGCGACCTCGGGCGCAGGCGCAGCCGCTACAGGCTCCGCAGTTTCATCTTGCCGTGGGGCAACGGATTGAGAACCGTTGTGCGAGCGCGGCCGTACCGACGGTATCCTTCACCGCTGGTATCCCGCACCCATGGCCAAGCACCGACCCCAGCAGCAGCAGCGCTCCCGCTCGATCCGCCGCCCGCGCCGCCACGCGGCAGTGGAAGCGTTAGAGTCACGCACCTTGCTCGCCGTCGACCTGGTCAAGGACATCAACCCGGCTCGCGCCGCCGTTGCGCCGTCGCAGTTGACCGACGTCAACGGCACCCTCTTTCTCTCCGGCCATTCGGCGCTGTGGAAAAGTGACGGCACCGCCTCCGGCACCGTGCGCGTCGGGGAGGAAAACCTCTACCCGCAGTCGCTGACCAACGTTGGTGGCAAGCTTTTCTTTGTCTCCGGCTCGCGGCTCTGGACCAGCGACGGGACCGACGCCGGCACCACCTTGGTCCACTCCCAGCACATCAACCCGCGCAACCTCACCACCGCGGGCGGACGGCTGTTCTTCCGCGGCGGCGACGGCGCGGGCGACGAGCTCTGGACCAGCGATGGCACCGAGGGCGGAACCGTCCGCCTCAAGGACATCAAGCCCGGCGGCGCGTCGTCGGAGATCCAGGGGATGACGCCGGTCGGCGGCAAGCTCTACTTCCACGCCGACGACGGCTCCACCGGCGACGAACTGTGGGTCAGCGACGGCACGCCCAACGGCACCAAGATCGTCAAGGACATCCTGCCCGGCTCGGCGTCGTCAGAGCCGCTGTGGCTGACGAACGTCAACGGCACGCTCTTCTTCGCCGCCCACAATGCGGCCGACAGCGGTTACGAGCTGTGGAAGAGCGACGGCACCGAGGGCGGCACCGTGCTCGTGAAGGACGTGCGCCCGGGGAAGCCGGGGTCGTCGCCGACGATGCTGCGGAACTTCAACGGCACCTTAATGTTCGTCGCCACCGATGGGCAGAGCGGCTACGAGCTGTGGAAGAGCGACGGGACCGAGGCCGGCACCGTGATGGTGAGGGACATCGTCCCCGGCGGCGGGAGCCTGGGGCTGGGCGACCTGACCGTCGCCGGCAACACGCTTTACTTCACGGCCGAGGACGACGCCGGCGGAAACGAGCTGTGGAAGAGCGACGGCACCGCCGCCGGAACCCAGCGGCTGAAGGACATCCTGCCCGGCCCCAGCGGATCGAACCCCGGCATGCTGACGACGATGGACGGCAAGCTCTACTTCGTCGCCACCGACGGCGCGCACGGGCAGGAGATCTGGACCAGCGACGGCACCGCCGCCGGCACCTCGCTGCTGATCGACACTTATCCCGGCACCGCCGCGCTGCGGGCGTCCAACCTCACCGCGTCGGGGTCCAAGCTCTTCTACGTCGGCGACGACGGCCCCGGCGCATCGCTTTGGGTCAGCGACGGGACGGCCGGGAGCGAGGTCAAGCTCCGGCAGCTCACTTTTGTCCAAGGGGCTGGCTCCGGCATGGGGCCGATTGTCCGGGTCGGTAGCACGCTCTACTTCTCCGCCTCCGATGGCATTGCCCATACCGAACTCTGGAAGAGCGACGGCACCCCCGAGGGCACGTCGATGGTCGTGGATCTGCTGGGCGGCTTCAGCAGCTACCCCAGCGAGCTGACCAACTTTGGTGACAAGCTGTACTTCACTGCCATGGGGAAGCTCTGGTCTAGCGACGGCACCGCCGGCGGAACCGTCCCGGTAACGCCGGTGGCGATGTCGCCTTCCAAGTTGTTCGTGACGAACGGCGTGCTCTACTTCCTCGGCTGGGACGGCGGCGGCCAGGAGCTTTGGCGAACCGACGGGACCCAGGGCGGCACCGCTCGCGTCAAGGATATCTTCGCCGGCGGCGCGTCTTCCTCCATCGAGCAGTTCACGAACGTCGGCGGCACGCTCTACTTCATCGCCAACGATGGCGCCCACGGCCAGGAAATCTGGAAGAGCGACGGCACCGAGGCCGGCACCGTCCTGGTGAAGGACGTGCGCGCGGGCACCGCCACTTCCGCGCCACAAAGCCTCGCGGCGGTCGGAAGCACCCTCTTCTTCCGCGCCACCGACGGCGGCCCGGCCGGGCACGAGCTGTGGAAGAGCGACGGCACCGCCGGCGGCACCGCGCTGGTCAAGGACATCCGTCCCGGCAGTGGCAGCTCGATCATCCACCTGGTCACCGGCGTCGGATCGACCGCCTATTTCGTCGCCGATGACGGCACCAACGGCCAGGAGCTTTGGAAGAGCGACGGCACCGCGGCCGGCACGCTGATGGTTCGTGACCTGATGCCGGGATCCAAGGGATCGACGCCGGTGGCGCTGACGAACCTGGCGGGCAAGCTGCTGTTCCGCGCCGATGATGGCGCCAGCGGAATCGAGCTCTGGACCACCGACGGCACCGCCGGCGGCACCCTGCTGCTAAAGGACATCCGCCCCGGCGCCGTCGGCTCCGAGCCGAAGCAGTACATGAACCCCGGCGACGGCACGTTGTTCTTCGTCACCGACGACGGCGCCGGCTACCGCCTGTGGCGCACCGACGGCACGGCGGCGGGCACGTACATGGCCGGCTACCCGTTGGACCTGCTGCTGCCTTCCAGCTTCACGCCGATGAACGGCGATTACTACTTCAGCGGCTGGAAGCATTTCTCCGGCGACGAACTGTACAAGCTGCACGTCGATGCCCCCTCCGCCGCAACGTCTGGGCCAATGACTGACGGCGCCGCCGCCGCCGCCGCGCCGATGAAGTCGTCGCCTTTGCCGGAGAAGCTGCGAGCCTCCGCCGCCGACAGCGCGGCGCTGGCCTCGCCGGGCGACATCTTCTACGACGCGACGTTGCGCTCGGAGAAGCCCGCGGCCGTGCTCGGATCCGGCATGGCGCCGATCGTCGTCGACTACGGCTCGGTCTACACCGACTGGCAGGCGTCGCTGCCGGACGAGACGCGCACCCGCGCGCTGGCGCGCTACGTCGCGGACCTCGGCCGGCCGCTCATCCTCGACATCGAGCACTGGCACGTCGACGGGCGTCACTACCCCGAGGCGGTGGTGCAGTCGAGCCTCGAGAAGATCGAGCAGGTGTTGACCTGGATCAAGGACGAGCGCCCGCAGGTGAGCGTGGGGATGTTCGGCCTGCTGCCGCTGGACACCCGCCCCGCCCCCGCGCCCGGCGCGCCCGGCTACGCCGCCTGGCACGCCGCCACCGAGCGCCTCCGCCCGCTGATCGACAAGGTCGACGTGCTCTATCCCGGGCAGTACACCTGGCAGCCCGGCGTCGACGCGTGGACGCGATCGGCCGAGAACATGCTGGCCGAGGCGGCGCTGTACGGGAAGCCGGTCCGGCCGTTCATCTGGGGGCAGTACCACGGGTTCAACGGCGACTGGGACATCCGCGCGCTGCCCGCGGACCTCTGGCGAGCGCAGCTCGACGTGACGAGCGAGCTGGCGGACGGGGCGGTCTTCTGGACCGGCGGCGGCCCGTGGGGCGAGATCGACCAGATCTGGTGGACGGTCACGCGCGACTTCCATATCGACTCGACCCCGCTCGCCCCCGCGGCGCCGCTGAACCTGGGCGCTGCGCCCGCCGCGGGCGCCGCGCGGATCGACCTGGCCTGGGCCGACGAGGCGTACAACGAGGCGGGCTACCGCGTCGAGCGCCGCACCGGCAACGGCGCGTTCACCACCGTCGCCGCGCTGGCGCGCAACGCCAAGAGCTACGCCGACGCCGGCCTCGACGCCAACACGACGTACGTCTACCGCGTGGTCGCGGTAAACGCCGCGGGCGACTCGCTGGCGTCGAACGAGGCGACCGCGACGTCGGCGAACGTTGCCGCCCCGCCCGCCGCGCCGCTCAATCCCGCCGCCACCGCCCTCTCGCCCACGCGCGTCCAGCTCACGTGGACCGACGCGTCGCAGGTTGAGCACGGCTTCAAGATCGAGCGCGCGGCGGGCGCGGCGGGCGCGTTCGCACAGGTGGCGACGGTTGGAGCGGGCGTCACGAGCTATACCGACTCCTCGCTGACCGCTGGCGTCGCCTACCGATACCGCGTCCGCGCCTACGGCGCGGCCGGCAACTCCGCCTACACCGCCGCCGTCTCGGTGACCATGCCCTTGTCCGGGCGCGACGCGCGCGGGCACTGGGCGTTGGACGAGAACGCCGGCGCCAGCGCCGGCGACGGCTCGGGCGCGGGCCGCAACGGCACGCTCGCCGGCGGCGCGGCGTGGACCGGCGGCACGCTCGGCTCGGCGATCAGCTTCGACGGCGTCGACGACCGCATCGTCATCCCCGACGCCGCCCCGCTGCGGTTCGCCGCCAACCAGAGCTTCACGGCTTCCGCGTGGGTGAAGCTGTCCTCGCTGCCGGGCCAGCGCGCCAGCGTGCTGGCCAAGGCGCTCGGCTCCCCCGGCGGCTTGAGCATCGGGCTCGACGCGCTGCACCGCTGGGTCGTCACCGGCACCGGCGGCGAGATCGTCGGCTCGATCGCCACCACCGACTGGACGCACGTCGCGGCGGTGCAGGACGGCCCGGCCGGCACGCGCACCCTTTACGTCAACGGCGTTGCCGTCGGCTCCGGCGCGGCGCAGGCGGCCGACGGCGCGGGTGACCTTTGGATCGGTGGCGCGGCCGGGACGAGCGAATTCTTCGCCGGCCGCGTGGACGACGTCCGCCTCTTCGGCAGTGCGTGGTCCGCCGCCGACGTCAACGCGTTGGCGAACCCGCGCGTCGCACTGGCGGGCGGCACGGGCAACGACACCTTCACCGTCCGCCTTGACGCCGCCGGCGAATTCATCGAGTTCTCCCCCGCTAGCGGCGCCCCCTTTGCCCGCCCGCGCGAGGCGGTGGCGAGCATCAGCGTGATCGGCGGCGAAGGCGACGACCGGCTGATCCTCGACTTCCTCCACGGCGCGCCGGCATCGCCTTACGGCTTCTCCTTCGACGGCGGCGCGGGTGCCGGCGACGTGATCGACGTTCGCGGCGCGTCAGCGTCCGATGACCTCTCCGCCAGCGGGGCCGCCATCTCTCGTGACGGCGCGACCACCAGCTTCACCGGCGTCGAATCGATCGCCGTCACCAACGCGACCCTCACCGCCGCGACCGACCTGCAACTAGGCCTTTCGGTCGGGGTGCAGGGGACGGCTGTCCTGCCGGCCTCGCAGCGCCTGCCGCGGCTTCAGATTGCCGGCGGAAAGGTGCTGCTGCCCGCGGGGGCGGACGTGGTGCTGTCGGCGGATCAACTCGAAATCAGCAACGGCGGCTCGCTCGACGTGGCCAACAACCTGTTGCTGACCCGCGCCGCGCTCGGGACGTGGGGCGGCGCAGCATTCACAGGCGTCACCGGCTGGCTTGCCAGCGGACGCAACGGCGGCGCGTGGAACGGCAGCGGCATCGTCACCAGCATGCCCGCGGCCGCCTCGCTCCAGACGAGCCTCGCGGTCGTCCCCGCCTCCGCACTGCTCGGCTTGAGCGGGGCGCAGACGGCGCTCTGGCGGGGTCAGACGGTGTCGGCCTCCACCGTGATCGTCCAGTACACCTACGCCGGCGACGCCGACCTCAACGGCCGCGTGGACGGCGATGACTACTTCGTCCTCGATTCGCACCTCGCCCGCTCCGCCAGCCATAAGGGGTGGCAGTTCGGCGATTTCGACTACAACGGCCGGCTCAATGGCGACGACTACTTCCTCATCGACAGCAACGTGAACGCCGTCGGCCTTTGATGCCGCAAGTGCGGTCGCAGGCGGGAGTAAGCCGCGAGCCGGTGACTCCAAATAATTGCCCTTCCTACCGTCCACCGCCGAACCGATTCCCCGCCCCCGCGTAAGTAAGAAAGCCCACGCGATCATTGCCCGTGCGACGCAGATCACTGCCGGCGTCGCAGCGGTTTCACCCGAAACGCCGTCGAGCCCGCCGCACTTCCACCGCGTGCCGCGGCGTTGTCGGCGTCATCACCACCCGGAGCCTTGCCCATGCCCCGTTTCCCGCGCTTCCGTCGCCGCAGCAACACCGTTCGCGCCGCTGGCCCGGTCACGGAGATGCTCGAGCGGCGGACAATGATGGCGGCCGGGACCGGGCTCGAACATGGCAAGGGGCAGGGGCTGCACAAGAAGGGCGCCGGCGAAGGCGTCATGTTGATGGACGAGGCCGCGCCGCAGCCGTCGGATTACGTGCTCGGATCGAAGTGGTCGCAGCCCGGCGGGCTCGGCAGCTCGGTGAACCTCAGCTACAGCTTCAGCAACCTGCTCGACGGCGGCCTGCCCGGCGGCCTGACGGCGGCTTCACTGGAATCGGCGATCGAGGAAGCGCTCCAGGTCTGGTCGGCGGTCGCCCCGCTGAAGTTCGTCGAGCTGGCCGACTCCGGACCGGCTCCGTCCGACACCGGTTACGCCGCCGGCAATACCCCAATCCTCCGTTTCGGGCACCATTACATCGACGGCAACCCGAATCCCAACACCCTCGCCCACGCCTATTACCCCAGTTCCAATGGCCTCGGCGGCGACCTGCATTTCGACAACGGCAACACCTGGGGCCTGACCCCCTCTTCCACCGCCATCGACATGATCGAGGTCGCCACCCACGAGATCGGCCACTCCCTCGGCATCGATCACGAGGAGACCAACGATGCCATCCTCAACCCCTACTACGGCCGGCGGTTCAGCGGCCTGGGGTCGGCGTTCCTGCTCCAGGACGACATCAATGCCGTGCAGGCGCAGTACGGCGCGGGCGTGGGCTACGTGCTGAGCGACGGCGTGCTGCACCTCAGCGGCACCGCCGGCGCCGATGTGCTCGGCGTGGACGCCAGCGGCTCGAACATCGTCCTCTCCCGCGGCGGCTACTCGACCACTGTCGCCGCCAACAGCGTCAGTTCGATCGTGGTTAACGCCCGCGGTGGCAACGACGCCATCAGCGTCCTGCGCACCGGCGGCAAGCCGGTCACCGTCACCGGCTACACCGGTAACGACGCGCTGACGCTCGGCTCGGCCACCGTCAACCTTGGCGACGCCGCCGGCGCCATCACCTACAACGGCGGCGCCGGCACCGACGCGCTGTCGCTCAACGACGCCTCCAGCACGTTCACTGGCACCTACCTGCTCGACGCCGGCACCGTCGGCCGGACCGGCTTCGGAGGCGTCGCTTATTCCCTGAACGAATCACTCGCGGTCAGCACGTCCGACGCCTCCTCGATCGTCAACGTCATCAACACGACCGCGGGCGTGCCGGTGACGCTGTCGGTCAACGGCGGCGACGACGTGGTCAACGTTTTCGCGACGGCAACCGGCGCGGGCGTCACCGTTCGCACCGGCGCGGGCGCGGACACGCTCAACGTCAACGCCGACAACATCGGCACGGCCGGCGTGCTGCTGGACCAGTCCAGCGAGCAAATCGACCTGCTGGCTTTGGGCGCGGGCGGCGCGGTGACGCTGGCGGCAACCCCCGTCGCAGGCGAGAACGTTCTCGACGTCCGCCAGCTCTCGATCAACGCCGCCGGCAAGCTGGAGTTGAACAACGGCGGGATGATCGTGGACGCCCCTTCGCCGGCGACGATCGCGATGCTGCAAACGCTGCTGGCCAGCGGCCGCGCGGGCGGCACCTGGCGCGGGAACGGCATCTCCAGCAGCGCCGTCACCGGCACCAAGCACGCCCTCGGCGTCGCCGGTTCCGCCGAGGCCCTTGGCATCAGCGACCAGCAGACCGGGACCTGGCTCGGCCGCGCGGTCGATGCCACCAGTGCCCTCGTCCGCTACACGCTGGTCGGCGACGCGACCCTCAACGGCCGGGTGGACGGCGACGACTACCTCCAGACCGACCGCCACGCCGGCCAGGCCACCGGCAACCGCTGGTTCAACGGCGACTACAACTACGACGGCCGCGTGAACGGCGACGACTACTTCCTGATCAAGCAGAACTCGTGGGTCGCGATGTAATAGGGATGAGAAATGCCACGCGCGCGACGCCGCGGGCCGGGCACCTGTGTCGCCCTTGGCAGGCGCTAGGCAGCGCCCTCACTGGTTCGCGGCAATCCCAGCGTCCGCCCCAGCGCCAGCTCGATCGCCCGCAGCTCGCGCCGATCCCTGCCCGGCAGCAGCAGGATCGTCCGTCCGTCGCGCAGCGCCAGCGCCAGGTGCCACACGCGCTGGCCATGCCCGCGGTTGTCCTTGATGGTGCCGCGGCGGGCGAGGAGGCGCGTGATGCGATCGGCCGGGAAATCATACCCGCCGGCGCCGAAGGGACCGTTGGTTTCGACCCGCAGCCGCCGCGGCGTCGCCGCGATTACCGTCGCCTGTCGACGCCCGGCGCGAATGGCATCGAGCATCACGCCGTAGCGCACCCACGACACCAGCAGAACAAGCGCCGCGCAGACGACGGCGAAGAACGCCCACGCCCAGGCCAGCGGCGCGCCGGCGATGCGGTTGGCGCGCAGGCCGAACATGAAGGTGACGAAGCAGAGGGCCAGCAGCGGCCAACTGGCGACGGCGCCCGACGCCAGCGCGTCCAGCGCCGCCTGCCGCACCACCGCCGCCGGCGGCTCGCCCGCCGGCACCGTGATCCGCACCGCCTCCCCCTCGTACTCCCGCCGCACGTCGCTGCCCGGCGGCAGGTCATCGTACGCGAGCAACGGCACGAGCGGTGTCACGACGAACGATAGGGACCCGGGGGAGAGCCGAGGGAACAGGCGGTGCCGCACGCGCGCTCGAACGCTTGGCGGGCACCATCGAAGGTCGAGCCGCGCGGAGCGTGCCGCCCCGGCACGAAACCCGTTGCTCCGCCCGCGCGATCAGATTGGGTTTGAACTTCCGCCGCGCCCGCCCTACTTCTTGATGCGCTTGAAACCAAACGCATGCTGGAACTGCTGGTCCGCCCGGCGGTACACGAGGGTCAAGCGCATCTCGCCGCCGGCGCCGTTCCAGTCCCAGTACTGCTGGTCGTCGTCGTAGACGTACAGGTACCGCGGCTGCGGGTCGGCGAAGTGGCCGTGGTAGTGCGGCCCGCCGCGGAAGTGCCGGCGGCTGCTGATGCCCACGCCGAGGCCCACCCCAAACCGTGGGCCGGAGTCGTACACCCGCGGCCGCATGGGCGGGAAGATCATCTTGACGAACGCGTGCGGCGCGATGGTCTGACCGCGCAGCGGGCGGCTCTGGCCCTGCGGGTCGACGACGAAGCTCTGCTCCCCGAGCAGCTCGACCGGGTCGTCTCCCTGGTTGTAGATGCGCACCACAAGCCGGTTGTCCGCCGTGCGCAGCCGGTAGAGCAGCGGGTCGAGCTCGACCACCTGGTCGC
The DNA here is from genome assembly GCA_035634055.1 of Tepidisphaeraceae bacterium. Classification (GTDB taxonomy): domain Bacteria; phylum Planctomycetota; class Phycisphaerae; order Tepidisphaerales; family Tepidisphaeraceae; genus JAICTV01. The sequence goes on from DASQDR010000103.1 coordinate 19,545, forward strand.
TCTTGGTCCCGATGTGCCGGTTGAGGTCCGGCGGCTGGGTGATCGCGTACTCGTACCGCGCGCACCCGGTAAGCAGCGTGAAGGCAAACAAGACAACGGCGGCCGAAACCAAACCTTTCATGGCGGGCATTATCGCACCACGTCGCTTCCTGCACAGGCGCGAAAGCCCGGGGAACGCTTTGAGGGGTCCCCGGGCTTCGGCTCAACGGAATTATGGTAAAGCTCGATCGTTGCGACGCGCGCGCACCCGCCTTACCGATCGCGGTCGGTGCGCATGTCTACGTCGGTCTTCTTCTGCTCCTCGCGGGTGGTGTCCGACGCCACGCGCGAGTCGTCGGTGCTGGTGGGGCGCATGTCGCGCATCGCCTCGATCACCTTGTTGTCCACGCCGCGGTCGCGGAGGTACTTCTCCTGGTCGGCGGTGAGCTGGAAGTACTGCTGCGTGCGGCGGAGGCGCTTGATCATCTCCGGGTTGCTGAGCCCCGCCTCTTCCATCGCCACCACCTCGTCGAGGGTGACGAAGCCGTCCTCGTTGACGTCGGCGGTAGTGGAAACCTTAGCCTCTTCGGCGCTGGCGGGATCGGCCTTGGCGCGGTCAGCGGCAGTTTGCGCCTCCTGGCGCATCTCGCCGTCTCCCTTTTTCTTGTCCTTGTCCACCTTGGTGCCGACCAGGTACCCGCCGCCCGCGCCGAGGATGCCGCCGATCAGGGCACCGGCTAGGCGGTTGTCCTTGGCGATGGCCGCCCCCGCCGCCGCGCCGCCCGCGCCGCCGATCACGGCGCCTTGCTCCTTGCTGTTGCCGGGCAGCGACTCGCAGCCGGCGAGCGGCCCGACGAGGCCAATGCTGCCCACCAGCAGCCACGATGTCGTCCTCTTCCACATAAGCTTGCTCCTTTGCCGTTAGAACCGAACGGTCGAGGTCGCAGGAATGCGAAGCCCGTACCACTCTGCGGTGTAGGACACGCAGGCAGCCGAGGGGTCGGGAAGAAAAGAAACTGGATGCCCGTATTCCGGCAGGCGGACGCAGCCGTTACGCTCGCGCGTTATGCCCCAATGCCCTCCGCCACGCCGCTCGCCTTGCCGGGTCTCCCACCGCGCACCGTGCCGGCTTCGCCCCCGCGGGTTCATCCTGTTGTTCGGCACGCGCGAGACCGTTTCCGACGACGCGACCGTCAGCCCCGTCGCGGCCGTCTGCCCGCAGTGCCGCCAGCGGGCGCAGATCGTCGGCAAGGCGTACCGAACGTGGTTCACGGCCTTCTTCATCCCGCTCTTCCCGATCAGCGGAGCCCGAAAGTTCTCACAGTGCACGAATTGCGGCACGCAGTTCTCCGTCCCCGCGCAGGAACTGGGCCGGCAAGTGGCGGCGGCGGAGCAGGGGCAGGGGCAGCGGGCCATCCAGCTTTACAACAGCCTGCGGCACTCGCCCGGCAATTCCGTCACGCTGAACGAGCTGATGACGCTGTACGCGTCGATCCAGGAACACGACCAGGCCGTCGCCGCCGCCCGGGAGTTTCCCGCCGCCCTGGAGGCAAGCGAGCAGTGCATGGTCACGCTGGGGCGGGTCCACCTGGCTAAAAATCAGCACGCCGAGGCGCTCCGGTGGTTTGACGCCGCCGCCGCCCGAAACGAGACGCTGGCCGAGGCGCAGTACTACAAGGCGGTCGCGCACCTCACCGCCACGCCGCCGAACTACGCCGGCGCCGTCGCGGCCGCCCGGGCGGCACGATCGCACGGCTACCCGCAGGCGGACGAGCTGCTACGGGAAGCCGAAACCCGCGCCCGCAGCCCGACTTAGCAGCGACCCCGTCGGGCCGCCCGCAAGATCTGCCCGCCATCGACGCGTTGGCCTGTCCGGATCCGCGCCGGCACGACATTTTCTCTTAGGGCAGCAACTCCGGCTGCCCCCCGAGGTATCACCTGTGGCCCGGCCGGGGGAGTCCCCCCGGCCGGCAAGCACCTCTACCGGGGATTGCCGCTCATGCATGTCGAGGATCTCAAACGCTGGCACTGGGCCTTCGTCGCCATCGTGGTGGGGTTGGCCCTGTCGTACGTCTGGACGAGCGTGGAGTGGGACGAGAACTTGCCCACCATCGGGCAGCGCGAGTTCGAGGCCGGGCTGACCATCCCTTACCCGCAGCCGGGGCACCTGGCCAAGGTGACGGTTCAGCCGCCCATCGACGGGAAGTACAAGGTCGTCGCCGAGCAGATGCGCAACGGCGCCACGGCCGGCGTGATGGACGTGCGCCCGGTCGCCTTCATCGCCGACACGCCCTACCGGGCGGGCGAGTGGCGCGGCGGCGACGGCGACACCTTCCCGTCGGTGATGGATTACCTCGCCAAGGCGAAGGAGCTCGACCCGCAAGTGACGTACGCCTTCGCGTGGTACCGCCAGCCGTGGGCCGTCTACACGCTCTGGACCGGCGCGTCGCTGCTGCTGATCGCCGGCGTCTGGCCGAGCATCATCAGCCTGATGGTCGGCGCGGGGCTCGGCTTCCACAAGGCCGACAAGGGACCCGAGTACGACCTCGACCGCTTCAAGCGCGAGGCGGACGCCAAGAAGGCCGCCCCCGCCGGCCCCAGCGCCGCCGATGTCGATCACCTGCGCCAGCTCGAGGAAGAGCTGGAGAAGAAGCTCAAGGCCAAGGAGTTGGGCCTGCCCATGCCCGAGGACGAGCCGGCCCCCGCGACCACCGCCACCGGCGTGCGCAAGCTCGACGGCGGCCCGCTGGAGGCCGCGACGATCGAGAAGCCGACTGAAGAACACGAATTCAGAGGCGAATTTTACCCCGTCGACCGCGGGGCGAAGAAGGCGCACGAATAACGCCCGGCGCTACCGCGCCGGCCCTTCCTCTGCGTGGCATGGCGCTGCTAGCCCATGGCCATGGACTCACGCGCTCCCGTCGCGGCCGCGAAGTACAACTTGCGGGGCGATCTTTCTTCTTCTGTCCCAGTTAACTGACAAGGCCCGCCAGGTTTTTCCTTGCCAAGTTCGGCCTCCGTTTGGTAGTGTCGCCTGCGGAAGTTCATCTCTTACCGGGCGTTTCCGCTCCGGTGCTCCTACCCTCACACCACTTGGAGGTTGCCATGCCCGTGCCTGCCACGCTGACGGTCTATCCCCGCGCCCGCCGGGGTGTCGAAGATGGGAACGTGAGACATTTGTTATCGCTTGCCGCTGTCGTCGTCGCCTCGATCGCGCTGATTTCCCTGGTCGCCCCGGCGCGGTTACCGGCTGGCGAAGTCGATTCGCCGGCGCCGGGGTCCGGGCGGGCGGAGATCTCCAGCGTTGTGGTCCATTTTGCCGACGGTTCGGAGCAGCGGCTGGACGCCGCCGCGCCAGCGACGCGCCCCACCGTGCCGCCCCCCGCCACCGCCCCCACCACCGCGCCCGATCCCGCCGCCCCGCCGCGCGCCATCGCCCGGCGGGTGGAGCCGTTCCTCGGCGTCAACCTCGAGAGCTTGCGCGATTACGACCGCCAGCTCATGTTCATCGACGCCATGAAGACCAGCCGTCGCTGGGGGTCGCCGAACAAGACCTTCGACGGCAAGGGGATCGTCGGCCCCGACGGCTGGCCGGGCGACGACGCCGGCACGCTGGTCTTCACCGACGCCAAGAACGTCAACGGCGTTTACAAGTTCTCCTGCACCGGGCGGTGCGACCTGGTCACCACCGGCTCATCCGCGAAGGTGATGAACCACGGCTACGACCGCGCCAACAACCGCACCGTCGCCGACGTGGTGGTCATGGCGCCGAAGGACAAGCCGGTGACGCTCTCGCTGGCGTTCAAGAACACCGCCGGCGGCGTGAAGGACATCAAGTTGATCCGCCCCGGCTACGCGGACGACTCGAAAATCTTCACCAACGAATTCCTGGCTGCCCTGCGCCCGTTCGGCGCGATTCGTTTCATGGATTACCTCAAGACCAACAACAGCCAGGTCAAGGCGTGGGACGACCGCTGCAAGGTGACCGACCCGCAGTACACGCTGAAGGGCGGGCCTTATGAGCTGGCGGTCGAGCTTGGGAACGTTGCGGGGAAGGACGTCTGGCTGAACGTGCCGGCGCTGGCGGATGACGACTTCGTCCGCCAGCTTGGCGCGCTGGTGCGCGAGCGGTTGCGGCCGGACTTGAATTGTTACGTGGAGTACAGCAACGAGGTCTGGAACGGAATGTTCCAGCAGTTCAAGCAGAACCAGGCGGCCGCCGAGGCGGAGGTGGCCGCCGGCGAGAGCACCCTTAACGACGGCGGCAAGGACAACAACAAGTTCTACTGGGCGCGCAAGCGCGTCGCCAAGCGCGCGGTCGAGATCAAACGGCTGCTCGGCGACGACCCGCGCTTCCGCGTGCTGCTCGCCAGCCAGGTCGGCTTCGCCCCGCCGGGATCGATGCTCAAGCAGCAGTTGGAGTACGTCGAGAAGCACCACGGCCCGCCGGCGAAGTTCTTCTACGCCGTCGCCTGCGCCCCCTACTTCTCCACCGGGCGCGACGAGAACGACCCGGCGCGCAAGAAGTGGTTCAGCGAGCGCAAGGACCTGACGATAGACCTGATCTGCGAAAGGCTGCTGATCCGCACCGACGCGTCGGGCAGCGACGGCGCCAAGGCGTTCCACGCGCTGGCGCGGCAGTACGGGCTGAAGAGCTTCGGCTACGAGGGCGGCCTCGACCTCCAGCAGCACAACAGCCAGGTCGACCTCAAGATCGCCAGCCAGTACGACCCGCGCACGGGGCTGGCGGTCGAGAAGTACCTCGACCGCTGGTACGCCGCCGGCGGCGACGCCATCTTCTACTTCACCCTGAGCTGCAAGTACGACCGCAACGGCTACTGGGGCCTGACGGAGGACGTGCGCGACATGGCCACCCCGAAGTACCAGGCGGCCGTGCGCGTCGCCGAAAAGCTGGCCACCCACGGCGCCGCCGCCAACGCGGCGGGGCCGGCGAATGGCGCGGGCGCAGCAAACGGAGCAAGCCCAGTGAACGCAACGAATGCAGAGGACGCCGCGAAAGCTGCCGACACCGCAACCGCCGCGGATAGGTAATCCGTTAGGGAGGGCTCTCGCGGTCACGCATCGCGCGTAGTGCCGCACTCGCCTTCACGTGCAGGCGACCCGGTCAGCGCATGTCATCCCGAAGCGTACTCGCGAGGGATCTCGGGCAGGTGGAGAGTGCTCGCGTTCC
>DASQDR010000104.1:0-35910 GCA_035634055.1 Tepidisphaeraceae bacterium
GCCGCCGGCGCCGGAGCGGCTCCGCCCGCCGCGGGAGCGGGCGCCGCGCCGCCGCCGCCCGCGCGGTAGTTGGCGTCCAGGGCGGCGATGACCGATTGGGTCAGGTCCACCTTCTGGCTGGCGTAGATGACGTTGCGCCCGTTGAGGATGGCGCGGAGCTGCTCGACGTTGATCTGCGCCAAATTCTCCGGGAGGTCCGGCCGCTGGTCGGCCAGCACCAGGTCGATGTTCTGCTGCTGCGCGACCTGCTGCGTGGTGGCGATGATCTTGTCGAACAGGATCTTCATCTGCTGCTTCTGCTGCCCCTGGAGCTGCGCCTGGGTGACCTTGCTCCAGGTGTCGAAGCCGAACGCCTCCTGCATGAACGTCTGCTCCGCCTGGGCGTACTGCGGGCTGTCGGTCTTGAGCAGGTCGCGGGCGGCCTGCAGGTCCTTGACCTTGCTCTGCCGGGCCTGCACTTCCTGCTCGAGCGACTTGCGGTCGTTCTCCAGCTTCTGCTTGAGGTCCTTGGTCTCCTGCATCTCGGCGAAGACGCGGGCGGGGTTGACGGTGGCGACGCGGGTGGCGTCCTGGGCGCGGGCGGCCGTGGCGGCGGCCAGCGAGGCGACCAGGGCGGCGACGAGCGCGATGCGACGGGGCATGTTCATGGCGTTCCTTTCCAACTTGAATGAATCGATCGGTCGAGCGTAGTCAGTTGCCTGCGGGCTAAAAGTTACGCGCGGGAGCCTGGCGAACGGGTATCGGTTGCGCGGCGAGCGAGGCGGACCACAAAGGCGCCCCGCGTCACTGTTGAATGCCGAACGAGAAGCTGAGCCACTCGGTTTCGTCCTCGCCGTCCTTGGTCAGCGGCAGCGCGAAGTCGAGCGCGACGGGCGCCTGTCCGAAGAACGGCAACACCAGCCGGAAGCCGAACCCGACGCTGGAGCGGATTGTACCGATCTCGAATTCGCGCTCAACCGTGCCGACGTCGCTGAAGATGACGCCGCGGAGGTTGTCGCCGTAAAGCGGGAAGCCGAGCTCGGCCGAGCCGGTGATGGAGAAGTCGCCACCCACCGGATCGTCGTCCAGCCCCGAGCGCGGGCTGATGCCGCGGAAGCGGAAGCCGCGGATGGTTCCGATGCCGCCGGCGTAGAAGCGCTCGAAGAACGGCGCGGTGCCCCAGATCCAGCCGGCGTCGGCGTGCAGGCCGAGCACCGTGCGGCGGTCGAGCAGGTCCTCGTAAATCGGAATGAAGTAGTCGTACCCGAGCGTGAGCTTCTGGAAGGTGAAGTCGCCGCCCAGCGCACCGTAGCTCTCCCACCCGAGCACCGTCGACGATCCGCGGTACGGCAGCGGCCCGCGGTTGGTGGTGTCGCGGCGCAACTGGAGCATGGCGCTGGTGAGCGTGCTGTGGCCGGCCAGGGCGAGCACCTCCGGCGCGCGGATGGGGTCGTCCTCGATGTCGTGGACGTTCACGTCCTCGCCGCGCAGGGTGAGGGCGGCGGAGTGGACGTAGTCGAAGCGCTTGCCGAACGTCACCCGCCCGCCGCCGCGCGTCTCGCGCCAGTGCTCGCGCAGGCGGTCGCGGTAGTAGGCCTCGGCGGTGAAGCTGTACGGCTGGTCGAACAGCCACGGCTCGCTGAAGCGGATCGACGCGTTGGTCGCCTCGGTGCCGGGCTCGAGGCTGATGCGGAAGTTCTGCCCGGCGCCGATGAACGCGCGATCGGTGAAGGCGTCGCCCCAACTGTCGGGCCAGTTGGTGATGTCGAAGTTGCGCTGCTCGTAGGTGATGTTGGCGCCGACGCCGCCATTGGAGTTCACGCCCGCCCCGACGCCGAACGTCGCGGTGCGCGCCTCGGTCACCTCCACCAGCAGGTCGCGCACCTCCGGGGCGTCGCCGATCGGGGTGATGGTGACGTTGCTGAAGTACGGCGTGCCGCGCAGGCGGTCGGTGGCGTCGGCGATCTCGGCGGCGTTGTACTTCTCGCCGGCCGACACCCGCATCTCGCGGTAGACCACCTTCTCCTGCGTGCGCGCGTTCCCCTTGACGATCACGCGCCCCAGGCGGAACGGCTTGCCCTCGGAGATCTGGTAGAGCAGCTCGACGGTGCCCGCCTCCTTGCGGAAGACGGTCTTGGGCTGGATCCGCAGGTAGTCCGGCGACTGCGACCCCGGCTGGTAGATGAAGCCGAACGGGCTGTACGCACGGACGATCTGCCGCACGTCGCGCTGCAAAAGCTCCTGCTCGAAGTACCCGCCCGGCGCCAGCTTCAGGTCGCGGCGGAGCTGCTCCTCGCTCACGCTGGTGTTGCCGCGGAAGCTCACGCGCTCGACCGTGTAGCGCTTCCCCTCGTCGATCACGAAGGTGACCTTCAGCTCGGTCTGGTCGGGAGACTCGGTGATCTTCCGGCCGACCTTGACGTCGAAGAACCCCTTCCCCTCGTAGTACCGCCGCAGCGCGGCCACGTCGTCATCGACCGATTCGGGGTCGAACGTGCCGGGGCGGAAGATCCAGATCCAGTACTTGGTCTGCACCTGGTCGCGCAGGCGGTCGTCGGAGAACGAGCGGTTGCCGGCGAAGTCCACCTTGCGGACGCGGACGTTGGGGCCCTCGACGATGTCGAACACCAACTGCCCGGTCTGCGCCAGGTGGTCGCGGTCGACCGTCACGTGGGCGTAGGGAAAGTTCTTTTCCTTGTAAAGCGCCTCGATCGCCTGGCGGGCGATGGAGATGCGGAAGGCGTCGATGGCCTCCCCCTCGTGCAGGTCGACCACGCCCTGGAGGGTGGGCGTGTCGATGCGGGCGTTGCCGCGATAGCGGATCTGCTGGACCTGCTTCTGCTCGGTGACGATGAACGAGACGATCACGCCGGTGGCGGTGGGCTCGGCCTTGGCCTCGACGTTGGCGAACTTTCGCAGTTGGTAGATCCGCTGGTAGTCCTCCTGCACCGTGTCCGGGTCGAACCGCTCGCCGGCGCGGGTGCGGACGACGTTGAGGATGACGGCGGTGGAGACCTGCGTGTTGCCCAGGACGCGCACGTCCTCGACGTTGCGCCCGCGGAGCGACGCGTAGGCAAGGGTGCCGGTCCGTGCCGGCCGGGTGGGCGGCGAATCCGCGCCGGACGGCGACACCGGGCGCGCCTGCGCGCCCGCGACGCGCGGCGCGGCCAAGGCGGGCAACAGCGCGACGGCGGTCAGCAACGGCGCGGTGACGGCGATGCGGAAGCTGCGTGCCTGGATCACTCTGACGCCCGCCCGATCATCGCGTGAGGAAAACTCGATCCACGTTCCCCGCCCGCGCGGTGCACGAGCCCGCTCGGCGGGTGGGCGAAAGTGTAGCGGTGACGAGGGTTATGTCAAAACGCCCGCCCCCCGCCGCGACAGGCCAGCCGGGGCGCCGAGGCGGCGAGCATCCCCTGCGGGGCACGGGCCCCGTCACGCGCAGGCCCGGCGGACGGCCCGTCCCGCGCGGCGCGCGTGCGCCCCGGCCCGTCGCCGTTCCGCCCGGCGCGGTCCCGGCCGGCGCCGGGCAAGCGCAGCACGCCTCGCATAAAGCGGGTCACGCGCGGTCAGCGGCTTGGGACCACTCGTTGAAGCGGACGAGCATGTCGGGCGTCACCGATCGCTTCACGTCAGACAGCGCGTCGTCGAGCACGGCCGCGGTGATGTCCCCCTCCTGGCCGGCGACGCTGCGCAGGAACGGGATGACGGCCGCGCGGTCGCAGAGGTACTTGATGTCCGCGCCGCTGTACCCGTCGAGCCGGCGGGCGAGCGCGTCGAGGTCCACGTCGCCGCCAAGCGGGCGCTTGGAAAGGTAGATGTCCAGCATCTTCCGCCGCGCCGCCAGGTCCGGCAGCGGGATGTAGACCTTCTCGTCGAAGCGGCCGGGGCGAAGCACCGCCGGGTCGAGCTGCCACGGGACGTTGGTCGCGCCCATGAAGAGGATGGGCGAGTTCTCCTTCTCGTCGAACCCCTCCATCCCCTGGAGGATCTGCGGGACGACGCGCTGCATCACGCTCGATCCCTCGTCGCGCCGCGCGGGCACGAGGGCCTCGATTTCGTCGATGAAGATGATCGAGCGCGGCTCGTTGGCGGCGGCGTCGAAGAGCTTCTTGAGGTTCTGCTCCGCCTCGCCGACCCATTTGCTCAGCACGTCCGCGGGGGAGATGCGGAAGAAGGTGGCGTCGATCTCGCCGGCGGTCGCCTTGGCGAGCATCGTCTTGCCGGTGCCGGGCGGGCCGTACAGCAGCACGCCGCCGCCGGCGCGGATGCCGAACTTCTGCGCCAGCTCGGGGTGCTGGAACGGGTAGATCATCTTCAGGCGGATGTCCTCCTTCACGCCGTCCAGGCCGGCGACGTCATCAAAGCGGAGGTTGGGCTTTTCGTTGACGATCCACTTGTCGGCCCCCTCGCCGCCCTCGGATTCCTCCGACGCCTGGGCGCGACCGCCGCCGCCGCCGCCGCGCGACGACGGCGGGGTCCGGCGGTTCTCCTTCTTCGCCTGCTCGCAATCCTTGGCCAGTTCGAGCAGGCGCGCGGCGATCTCCTGCCGGCCGGTGCGCAGCTCCTCGCCCTGCGCGTCCTTGGCCAGTTGCGTCATCGCTCGCGCCGCCTCCAGCAGGTAGGTGCGGGCGGCGTCCCACTGCATGGCGCGGCGGGCGTCCAGACCCTTCTGACGGTAGCGCTCGAACTGTTCCCAGGTGACGGCCATCGTGGGGGCGATGATGCAGGAAGAGCGGCCGGGTTGCCAATTACAAATGCGCCGGCGGATCTCACGCGGCTTCTCGCGCCCGGTTGTCACTTCCGCCGTCGCGCGTCGAGCAGGTGTCGCACGCCGTGCCCGAAGGAGTAGATGCCCAGCCCGCCGATGACCCAGCGGAACCACCATCCCCACAGCACGACGAACAGCATCAGGAAGAAGACGCCGAAGCCGAGGAACAGCCACCCGGCAATGCGGTGCTCGCGCGCGGTTGGCTCGCGAAACCAGTCGGGGTCGCTCTCGCTCGGTGCGGGCGTCGGCGCTGTCATTGGTGCTGGCGGCGGTGCTGTTGGCGGCGGATCGCTCACGTCGAGGATCATCTTACGGGCGGCCCGCCGAGGAGCCACCGGACGCCGGTCGAGAGCGCGAAGTTGTCGAAGGCGGATCAAGGTGGATCATGTCATCTCCAGTGGCGCGCTCAGCATGTTCTCGGCGCTCGACTTGGTGACCCGGTACAAATTTTCCAGCCGGATGCCGCCGGCCAGGTCCGCGCCGTAGAGGCCGGGCTCGGCGGTGAAGACTTCCCCCTCCATCAGCACGTCGTCCCACTTGGGGTTGAGGTGCGGGTACTCGTGGGGCTGGAGGCCGACGCCGTGCCCGAGGTGGTGCGGCAGGCCGCCGTCGCGGTGTCGGGCGAGGTGCTCGTCGACGGCCGCGTAAAGGTCGCGGCAGCGCACGCCCGGGCGCGCCATGCTCTCGACCAGGCGCAGCGCATCGACGATCGCCTGCCACGCGCGGTGCTGGGCGTCGGTCGGGTTGCGATCGACCGAGATGGCGCGGCAGGCGTCGGCGAAGTAGTGGCGGTAGCACGGGCCGACGTCCAGGATGTACAGCTCCCCCGCCCGCGCGGTGCGCCCGGGACGAGCGGGCCCGCCGCCGACGCCGCAGGCGTAGTCGTTTCCCAGCGGCGCCGTCAGCGGCTCGCCGGCGGCGCGGATGGCGGCGGCGGTCAGCTCGGCGTACACGTCCACCTCCGCCACGCCCGGCTCGACGATTTGCCGCGCCCGGCGGTACATCGCATCGGCGCACCCGATCGCCCGGCGCATGAGCGCCAACTCGTCGGCGTCCTTCACCCGGCGAAGCTGCCAAAGCACCGGATCGATCGGCTCGAGCACCGCCGACTCCGCCAGCATCATCGCCAACGGCGCCGAGACGGCCGACGCGTCGATTGCGACCGTCTTGGCCCGCGCCCCCTTCAGCACGTCGCGCACCTGCGCCGCCACGATTGCCGGCTGCTCGGAGCGCTGCGTGCCGTTCCAGGTCGCCTCGTACAAGGCGATCTCGTCCGCCGCCGCCCCTTGAGCCGGGCTGTTGCCGCACGCGAGCCAGGACCGCCCGTCGGCGAAGAGCACCATCGCCGCGAACTGGAGCCAGTGCGGGTGGAACGCGCTGAGGTAGTAGACGTGATGCGGCGCCGCGACGACCGCCGCGTCCAGCCGACGCTCGTTCATCGCCTTCAGCAGCCGCCGCTGGCGCTGGCGCGAGAGGTTGGGGTCGAGCATGGCGTGGATTGTCATTTGTCGAAGGTCACTTGTCACTTGCGTGTGGTCGGTTGTCACGGAGACAACGGGGGATTCTGCCGTCTTTGACAAGTGACCGGCGACAAGTGACAAATGACCCTACCATGCCCGACCCCATCGCCACCTCCGCCGACTACGCCGACGCGATGATCGTCGCCCGGCGGGCGAAGAACTGGCTGTTCCTGATCCTGCTGATCATGCTGCTGGTGCAACTGGCGATGTTCTTCATTGCCCGCTACACGACGCTGATCATCATCGGCGGCGGCACGACGACGCAGCCGGTGGTGTCGCCGTGGCTCGACCGGTTGCACTACCTGAGCGGCGTGAGCACGTTCCTCGGCACGCTCCTGCCGCCGCTGCTCGGGGCGGTGCTGCTGCTGATCGTCAACATCATGCTGATCGGGCGGCTGATCGGCGTGGCGCGGGTGACCGGCGCGTTCGTCTGGTGCCTGCTGCTGGTGCTGATGCTCTTCCCGTGGCAGGCGTTCCTGAACAACGCGAACTTCTCGGCGGCGGAGTTCAAGATCCCCGGCGTGCTCTACACGTGGGACGAGCTGGTGCTGAGCGCCAAGTTCCAGCCGGCGCGGATCGAGGAGCGCATCCTGAAGTGGGCGCGGTTCCTGGTCTTCCCGCTCATCGCGCTGATCGTGCTGATGATCGTCCAGGTGAAGAGCAACCGCGGCCTGCGGCAGGCGCTGGGCGAGGCGGACCCGGACCTCGGCGAGCCGGAGATCAACGCCTGACGGAGGCGCGCGCCCACGGCTGATCGGCGCTGACGAAGCGCGCGGGCGCGCTGGCAGGGAGAGGGTCACTGATGCGCGAGGAGCGGGGACAAGTCGCGGGCGACCTCGTCGTCAGCGAGGCGTACACCCTCTGGGGATCGGTCGGCGGCAACGTCACCGTCGCCGAGGGCGGCAAGTTCTACATGCGCGGCGCGATCTACGGTGACCTGATCGTCGAGTACGGCGGCCGGGTCCACATCTTCGGCCGGATCGTCGGAAGCCTCACCGTCAAGCGCGGGTCAAAGGTCATCCACAGCGGTGTCCTCGGCGGCGACGCCACCAACGAGGGCGGCCGGCTCTACATCGAGAACACCGCCACCATCAACGGCAAGGTCCACACCCTCAAGGGCGAAACCCGCATCAGCAAACTCTTCGAAGGCGAACAGCCGGGGGAACGGTAAAGAATTTTGGCCACGAATGGACACGAATGAACACGAATGAACGCAAGATTGATCGGCCTCTATTCAGCGTTTTCTCTCTCCTCGTTCGTGTCCATTCGTGATCATTCGTGGCTAAAGATTTTCTTCGTGGGCAAGCCGCGGCGGGCGGTCAGGTGGGGCGCGGGAACTGGGTGCGGAACTGTTGGCGGATGCGGAGGGTTTCATGGCGGGTGGTTTCCTCGTCGGCGCCCTGGTCGAACAGGACCAGGCGTGACAATGCGACGGCGGCCTCGGCCTCCTCGTAGGCGACCGCATCCGCGCCCGCCTGCTCCAGGTCGTCCCGCTCGCTCAGGTGGCGGGCGCGCACGTAGACCTTCATGTCCGGGTTGATCAGCTTGGCCGCGACGATGACCGGGTTGCGGTTGGTCGAGTGCGGCAGCGTCACCACCAGGTGCGACGCGCGGGCGAGCGCCTGGTGCATCACCTCGATGTTGTAGGCGTCGCCGTAGATCGCCGCCCGCCCGTCGGCGGTGAGCCGCTGGATGGTGTCCATGTTCAGGTCGACCACGACCGTCTCCAGCGCCTGCTTGCGGAGGATCGAGTCGACCGCCTGCCCGACCGGCCCGTAGCCGACGATGACCGCCAGCGGCGCGCGCGAGCGCTCCAGCAGCTCGCCCGCCCGCTCGTTCGCCTGCGCGCCCCAGTGCCCGGCGCGGCGGTTCATCAGCCGCCACAGGGCCGGCCGGCGCTTCAGCGCCGCCTCGATCGGCCCGACGGCGCGGAACAGGATCGGGTTCAACGTGATCGACACCAGCGCGCACGCCACCAGCACGTTGTGCCCCGATTCCCCCAGCAGGTTGACCGAGGGCGCCCGCGCGGCCTCCGACAGGATGAAGGAGAACTCGCCGATCTGCGCCAGCCCCAGCGCCACCACCAGCGCGGTGTGGGCGGGGTACCCGATGACGGCGACGATCACCAGCGCCGCCAGCGGCTTGCCGATCAGCACGATCGCCAGCCCCGCCAGCAGCAGCCCCGGCTCGCGGGTGACGAAGCCGGGGTCGAACAGCATCCCGACGGAGGTGAAGAACAGCACGGCGAACGCGTCGCGCAGCGGCAGCGCGTCCGCCGCCGCCTGGTTGGAGACCGGCGACTGCCCCACCACCATCCCGGCCAGGAACGCCCCCAGCGCCATCGAAGCGCCGAACGCGTAGTACGCCCCGGCCGCAATCGCGACGGCCATCACCAGCACCGTGAGCGTGAACAGCTCGCGCGAGCGGAGCCGGGCGACGCGCACCATGATCCACGGGATCACCTTCGACCCGCCCCACAGCAGGATCGCCACCAGGGCCGACAACTTCAGCAGCGCGACGAGCAGCGCCCAGGCGATGGCGCGCACCCCGCCGCCGCCGCTGCCGCCATCGCCGCCGTCAACCCCGCCAGCGCCGGCCGCGCCGGAGCCGAGCACCGGGATCAGCACCAGCACGATCACGGTGAGGATGTCCTCGACGATCAGCCACCCGACGGCGACGTGGCCGGCCTGGGTGTCGAGCTGGCGGTGGTCGGTCAGCACGCGGATCAGCACGACCGTGCTGGCGACGGCCATCGCCATGCCGAGCACGAGCCCCTCGCGGACCTGCCAGCCGAAGCCGACCGCGACGGCCGCGCCCAGCAGCGTAGCGACCAGGCTCTGACCGAGCGCCCCCGGGACGGCGACGTTCCGCACCGCCAGCAGATCCTTCAGGTGGAAGTGCAGCCCGACGCCGAACATCAGCAGGATGACGCCGATCTCCGCAAGCTGCCCGGCGAGGTGCGCGTCGCCGACGAACCCGGGCGTGTGCGGCCCGATCACGATCCCCGCCAGCAGGTAACCCACGATGGGCGACAGCCGCAGCCACTGCGTGAGCAGCCCCAGCACCCACGCCGCCGTGAAGGCGGCGGCAATGGTCGTGACCAGAGGGAGATCGTGCATTGGCATCACCTCGCGCGCGCCCGAGTGCCCCTCCCGACGGCGTGTACAGCGCGCCCGAGAGTGCCGCAAGGGCCGGAAGACTTTTGAACCGCTCGTCGGGGGGCACGAACGGGCGTCGGGTTCCCGCCCCGCCGCGGCGTTGATACGATTCGCGGCCGATGCTCCCCTCCCCGCTTTCGTCCCAACTCCTCGCCGCCGCGCGGGGCGACATCCCGGCCGACCTCGTGCTCCGCGACGGGCGGGTCGTCAACGTCTTCTCCGGCGAGATCGAGCGGGCGGACATCGCGATCCTTGGCGACCGCATCGCCGGCGTCGGCCCCGGCTATCGCGGCAGCGAAGAGATCGACCTGGCGGGCGCATATGTCGGGCCCGGGCTGATCGACGCGCACGTGCACGTTGAGAGCAGCCTGTGCCTGCCGGCGCAGTTTGCCGCCGCCGTCGTGCCGCGCGGGGTGACGACGGTGGTGGCCGACCCGCACGAGATCGCCAACGTCGCCGGCGCGGCGGGCGTCCGCTTCATGGCCGACGCGGCGCGCGGGTTGCCCCTCCGCGTCATCCTCATGGCGCCGAGTTGCGTCCCCGCGACCGACATGGCGACCGCGGGGGCGAAGCTGACGGCGGGCGACCTGCAACAACTGCTGAGCGACGGCGTCGTTCACGGCCTGGCGGAGGTGATGAACTATCCCGGCGTGATCGCCGGCGACGCCGACGTCGCCGCCAAGACCGCCGCGTTCCGCGGCCGGCCCATCGACGGGCACGCGCCCGCGCAGGTAGGCCGCGCGCTCAACGCCTACGTCGCCGCGGGCGTTGGCTCCGACCACGAGTGCGTGACGGTCGAGGAGGCGAGGGAGAAGCTGTCGCGCGGGCTGTACGTCCTGATCCGCGAGGCGACCAACGCGCACAACCTCGACGCCCTGCTGCCGCTGGTCACGCCCGCCAACGACCGCCGGATCTGCTTCTGCACCGACGACCGCCAGCCGGCCGACCTGCTGGAGCAGGGGAGCATCGACCACATGGTCCGCCGGGCGATCGAGTTTGGGATCAATCCGGTCACCGCCTTCCGCATGGCGACGCTGAACAGCGCCGAGTGGTTTCAACTGCACGACCGCGGCGCGATCGCGCCCGGGCGGCTGGCGGACCTGATGATCTTCGTCGATCTCGCCGCCCCGCGGGCGCGACAGGTTTACGTCGGTGGCAAGCCCGCGGCGGCGTTTCCGGACGATACGGCGATCCCCGATGCGCTCACGCGCAGCGTCAATCTTGACCTTGAGCGCATCGACCTGCGCGTGCCGGCGCGGTCCGGGCGGATGCGCGTCATCGCGCTGCGCCCCGACCAGTTGATCACCGACGCCGTCCTGGTCGATCCGACAATTTTCGAAGGTCACGCGATCGCCGATCCGTCGCGGGACCTTCTCAAGATGGCCGTCATCGGCCGGCACGCGGGCAACGCCAACCGGTGGGGCCTTGGTTTCGTCCGCGGCATCGGCCTGACGCGCGGCGCGATCGGTGGGACCGTCGCGCACGACCACCACAACCTCGTGATCATCGGCTGCGACGACGACTCGATGCGCCGCGTCGCCGGTGCCATCCAACGCATGGGAGGCGGGCTGTGCGCCGCGGTGGGCGAGCAGGCCCGCGCGCTGCCGCTGCCGGTGGCGGGGCTGATGTCCGATCGCCCCGTGCGAGAGGTGCGCGCGATGTACGGCGAGCTGCTGGCGTTCGCCCGCGAACTCGGATCGCCGTTGCACGACCCCTTCATGGCCATGAGCTTTTTGGCGCTGGAGGTCATCCCGTCGTTAAAGTTAACCGACCGCGGACTGGTGGACGTGGACGGCTTCCGCCTGGTGGATTTGTTTGTCGACTGACGCGCCGCCCGATATAACTGGCCTCCCGGAATGGTAGTGGGCGTCCGGACATCTCCTCGCCGCCAGTTCACAGCAGGAACCCAACGCTGATGCGACCGCCGAACCAATTGGTCTACAGCCGCGCGCGCGTGCGCCAGCGGTACGCGATGCTGCCGCTGGAGGGGTTCCCCACGTCGCGGCTGCCGAGCTTCCCGGACGCCGAGGCACGCGTGCTGGCGGCGCCGGCGCTGGGGGCGGGTTTCGTGCAATACCTGATCGACCTTCCGGCCGGGAAGCAGGGCGCGTTCCAGGGAGACGACCGCCTGGAGACGTTCTACTACGCGCTGAGCGGCGACGGTGAGGTGCGCGGGCACGGCGCGGTCCGCGAGGGCGGCTTTGGCCTGCTCCCGCCGGGCGCCTCGCTCGGCATCCGCGCGGGCGCGAAGCTGCGGCTGATCGTGCTCCGCAAGGCGTACGAGCGCGCCCCCGGCATCGAGATGTTCCAGCCGCTGCACGGCAGCGCGTCGACCGTGAAGGCGGAAGTGTGGGCGGACAACCCGCACTCGCGCTTGCAAACGCTGATCCCCGACGACCTCCGGTACGACCTGGCGATGAACATCTTCACCTTCGACCCCGGCCACGGCCTGCCGTACGTCGAAACGCACGTGATGGAGCACGGCCTGCTCGTGCTCCAGGGCAAGGGGATGTACTACCTCGACGGCGAGTGGATGGAAGTCGAGAGCGATGACTTCATCTGGATGGGCCCGTACTGCCCGCAGTCGTTCTACGCGACAGGGCCGACGCCGGCGCGCTACCTGTATTACAAGAACGTGAACCGGGAAATCGCAGTGTGAGAAACGATGAGCCGCCAACGACGCCGAGGACGCCAAGGGAGCAGAGGGAAGTAGTTCCTGATTCTTCCCTGGCGTCCTCGGCGTCCTTGGCGGTTCAACGATCTGTTTGGAGCATCGGATGCACGAGAAAATCTACCGCGACGCCGACGTTGACGCTTCGATCCTCAAGAACAAGACGATCGCCGTCATCGGCTACGGCATCCAGGGGAAGGCGCAGGCGGCGAACACGCGCGACAGCGGGTTCAAGGTGATCATCGGGTCGCGCGGGGCGGACGAGGGGTCGAAGTCGCGCGAGCAGGCGAAGGCGGACGGGTTCGACAGTTACTCCATCGCCGATGCCGTGAAGAAGGCGGACGTGCTGCTGATCGAGCTGGCCGACCCGGTGCAGCCGCCGATTTACAAGAAGGAGATCGCCCCGCACCTGCGCGCCGGGCAGACGCTGGTCTTCTGCCACGGGTTCAGCGTGCTGTACGGGCAGATCACGCCGCCGAAGGACGTCAACACCGTGCTGTTCGTCCCCAACGCCCCCGGCGCGTTTGTGCGCGAAAAGTACAAGAAGGGGGAAGGCGTTTACGGTTGCGTGGCCGTCGACCACGACGCCACCGGAGACGCCCGCGCGATCGCGTTCGCCGTCTCCAAGGCGGTCGGCTCCACGCGGGCGGGCGTGGTCGAGATGACCTTCCAGCACGAGACCGAGGGGGACAACTTCGAGGAGCAGGTCCTCTACGGCGGCGCCATCCAACTCATGCGGCTGACCTACCAGATCATGGTCGATAACGGCTACCCGCCGAGCTTCGCCTACGCCAAGGCGATCCGCAGCCTGCGCAGCGTGATCGACGTGATGGACGAGGTGGGAATCGAGGAGTACATCTCCAACCGCAGCAGCCGCACCTGCGAGTTCGCCGTGCGCACGCGCGGCCCGCGCGTGGTGGACGAGGCGGAGATGCGCAAGATCTTCGCGGAGACCGAGCGCGGCGAGTTCGCCCGCGACTGGATGCAGGAGTTCGCCCTGGGCATGCCCACCCTGCACCGCATGCGCCGCACGGGGCAGGGCAGCCACATGGAACAGACCGGCCAAAAGTGGCGCGAGCAGTTCGGAAAGTGAGACAGAATATTTGGCCACGAATGACACGAATGGCACGAATAGAAAAGCGTCGCAGTTGAAGAACACTGACGCGCCATCCCCTCTCTTCATTCGTGTCCATTCGTGAACACTCGTGTCTATTCGTGTTCCGTATTTTGACCCATGTCGATCAGCCCCGACCGAATCCGAGCCGACATCGAGGCGATTGCCCGCTGCACGGCCACGCCCGGCGCGGGCGCGGATCGGCCGACGTTTTCGCCGCAGTGGCGGCAGGCGGTGGATTACGTGGTCGGGCAGGCGCGGGCGGCCGGCTGCAAGGTGCGCACCGACGCCGCCGGCAACTGGCACGTCCGCCCCGAAGCGCTGCCGTGGGACGCGCCCGCCTGGCTGAGCGGTTCACACCTGGATTCGGTCCCGCACGGCGGTGATTTTGACGGCGTTGCCGGCGTGGTCATCCCGCTGGAAATCCTCCGCGCGACCGCCGCCGTCACCGTCCCGCTGGAGCTGATCATCTTCGCCGAGGAAGAAGGAACCACCTTCGGCCTGGGGATGCTCGGCAGCCGCGCTTGGACCGGCGATTTGTCTGCCAAGGAGCTGGCGCGCGTGCGCAACGCCGCCGGTGAAAGCTACCTGGAGGCGGGCGCGGCGCACGGCGTGCGCGAATCGCTGCTCCTGGAAGACCGCCTCGACCCGCGCCGCTACCTCGGCCTGATCGAAGCGCACATCGAGCAGGGCCCGGGCATGTGGAACGCGGGCGTGGGCGTGGCCGTGGTCGGCGCCATCGCGGGGCGGCGGCAGTACCGGTGCAACATCACCGGCGTCGCCAACCACGCCGGCTCGACCTCCATGCGCGACCGCCGCGACGCCCTCGTCGGCGCCGCCACGTGCATCCTTCAGTTCGAAGGGCTGGCTAACGGCATCGCGGGCGCGGCCGTCATCACCGTCGGGCGGATCCACGCGAGGCCCAACGCGATCAACGTCATCCCGGCCGAGGCGGAATTCACCATCGATTTCCGCGCTCCGCTGAACGACGTGCTTGCCGAGGGTGACGAAAAGATTCGCCACCTGATCCGCCAAACGTGCGAGCGGCGCGGGCTGCAACACTCGATCGACATGAGCGAGTCCGCCCCGGCGGTCGGGATGGACCCGCGGCTGTGCGCGCGGCTGAACCGCGCGGCGGAGCGACTGGGCGTGGCCGCGCCCCAGGCCGTCAGCGGCGCGCTGCACGACGCCGCGGTCATCGCGCCGCACCTGCCGACGGCGATGCTCTTCATCGCCAGCAGGGACGGCATCAGCCACAACCCGCGCGAGTTCAGCCGGATCGAGGACATCACCCTCGCCGCCCGCATCGTGCAGGCGGCCATCGCGGAGGACGCGCGATGACGCCGCCGCCGCACAAGACGCGGATCAAGGACCTGAACCGGATGACCGCTGGCGAGTTCGTGCGCACCGTCGGGCACGTGTTCGAGAACTCGCCGTGGGTCGCGGAGCGCGCGTTCGAGGCGCACCCGTTCGAGGGGATCACCGATCTGCACGAGAAGATGGTCGCCGCCGTCACGTCCGCGAGCGAAGCAGAGCAGCTTGCGCTCATCCGCGCGCACCCCGACCTGGTCGGCCGGATGGCGGCGCAGGCGGCGCAGCCCGCGCAGCACCTGACGCCCGAATCGCGCCGCGAGCAGGCCGCCGCGGGCTTGGACCGGTTGTCGGCCGACGAGGTCGAGGCGTTCCGCACCTACAACGCCGCTTACCACCGGCAGTTCAGCTTCCCGTTCGTCATCTGCGCGCGCGAGAACAAGAAGGACGCGATCCTCGCCGCCTTCCCGCAGCGGCTGCGCAACTCGCGCGAGCAGGAGATGGCCGCGGCGCTGGCGGAGATCGCCAAAATTGCCCGCCTGCGCCTGCTGGACATCATCGAGGAGCACTGAAGACGTGTCGATCCTGACGCACAACGCCTACGGCAAGAGCGACGTCCGACTGACGAAGGTCGTCCGCAACGGCCCGCGCCACGAGCTGTTCGAGATCACGGCCAACGTGCAGATCGAGGGCGACTTCGCCGCCGCCTACACCGCCGGCGACAACCGCAACTGCGTCGCCACCGACACGATGAAGAACTTCGTTTACGTGAAGGCGAAGGAGCGGCCCTTCGCCGCCGTCGAAGCGTTCGCGGGGATCCTGGTCGATGAGCTCATCGCCGCCTACCCGCAGGTGACGCGGGCGACGGTCGAGCTGACGCAGGCGGCGTGGCGGCGCATCGAGGTGGACGGGAAGCCGCATGACCACGCGTTCGTCGACGGCGGCCGGCAGAAGCGCTATGCCCGCGCGGTCCGCACCCGCGCCGGCGGGGATCGCGCGCAGATCACCGGCGGCGTGCGCGACCTGCTCGTGCTCAAGACCACCGCCAGCGAGTGGCGCGACTTCCACTTTGACCGCCACCGCACGCTGAAGGACACCAGCGACCGGATCATGGCCACGAGCATTGACGCCGACTGGGCCTTCAACGCGTCGGCCGGCGACAACTTCGACGACCATCACGCCGCCATCAGCGCCGCGATCCTCGGCGCGTTCGCCACGCAGCACAGCCTGGGGGTTCAGCAGACCATCCAGCACATGGGCGACGCCGCGCTGGCGGCATGCGCGGGAATCGACTCGATCTCGTTCGCGCTGCCCAACAAGCACCGCATCCCGTTCAACCTCGAGCCGTTCGGGCTGAAGTTCGAGAACGACGTGTTCGTCGCCACCGACGAGCCGTACGGGATGATCCACGGCACGATCGCCCGCGGGGAGGCACGCCGATGACCGCCGGCCGACTCAGCACGCACGTCCTGGACACCGCCCACGGCCGCCCCGCCGCCGACCTGCGCATCGAGCTGTGGGCGATGCGGGCAGACGGGGAGCGGCTCGTGAAGACGGTCCGCACCAACGCCGACGGCCGCACCGACGCCCCGCTGCTCAACGCCGCCGCGATCATCGTCGGGACGTACGAGCTGCTCTTCTTCGTCGGCGAATACTTCCAGGCGGCCGGCGTGCCGCAGACCGAGCCGCGCTTCCTGGACATCGTCCCGGTGCGTTTCGGCATCTTCGACGCGTCGCAGAATTACCACGTGCCGCTGCTGGTCTCGCCGTGGGCGTATTCCACCTATCGCGGGAGCTGACCGGGTGACGCGCGCATGAAGTACGACCTGATCATCCGCGGCGGCACGCTCGTGCGCGAGGATCGCGTCGGCCGCGGCGACATCGCCATCGCCGGCGGCAGGATCGCGGAGATCGCCGACGAGATCTCCGCCGCCAGCGCGCCCAAGACGATCGACGCGGCGGGCCTGCACGTCTTCCCCGGCCTGATCGACCCGCACGTCCACTTCAACGAGCCGGGGCGGACGGAATGGGAAGGCATCGCCACCGGCAGCGCCGCCCTGGCTGCCGGCGGCGGGACGCTCTTCTTCGATATGCCGCTGAACAGCAGTCCGCCGGTGCTGGACGGACCGAGCTTCGACGTGAAGCTCGATGCGATGCGCGCCAGGAGCCTGACCGACTTCGCCCTCTGGGGCGGCCTGACGCCGGACAACCTGGACAATCTTGAGGAGCTGGCCGAGCGCGGCGCGATCGGGTTCAAGGCGTTCATGTCGAACAGCGGGATCGACGAGTTCCCCCGCGCCGACGATTACACCCTTTACGAGGGAATGCTCGAGGCCCAGCGGTTGAATCTTCCCGTGGCGGTTCACGCCGAGAACGAGGAGCTCACCGCCATCCCGGCACGCATCTGGCAGGAGCGGAAATGGACGAGGTGGGTGGACTACCTCGCCACGCGCCCGATCCGCGCGGAAGTGGACGCGATCCAGCGCGCGTGCCTTCTGGCGCGGGAGACCGGGTGCCGGCTGCACATCGTCCACGTGAGCAGCGCGGCCGGGGTTCGCGCGGTGGCGGCGGCGCGGGCGGACGGCGCGGACGTCACGTGCGAGACGTGCCCGCACTACTTCGTCCTGGCGGCAGCCGACATCGCGACCCTCGGCGCGGCCGCCAAGTGCGCGCCTCCCCTTCGCAGCGAAGAGGATCGGCAGGCGCTGCTGGGGGAGCTGCGCGCCGGGAGCATCGACTTCATCGCGTCAGATCATTCGCCGTCGCCGCCGTCGATGAAGCAAGGGGACGATTTCTTCCGCATATGGGGGGGCATCGCCGGCGTGCAATCGACGCTGCCGGCGGCGCTGAGCGTCGACCCGCCGCTCTCGGCACAGCAAGTCGCCCGCTACACCGCCGCCGGCGCGGCCGGCAGGTTCCGCGCCGCCGGCAAGGGCGCGCTCGCCGTCGGTAACGATGCGGACCTGGCACTGGTGGACCCGGAGGGCGAGTTCCAGCTCGTGCGCGAAATGCTCCTGGACCGCCATAAGCTCAGCCCGTACGTGGGGCGGACGTTTCGCGGCGTGGTTCGCCGCACGATGGTGCGCGGGCAGACCGTCTGTCTCGATGGACGCATCGTCTCGCCGGAGCCCGTCGGCCAACTGGTGAAGCCGGCGTGACGCGCGCCCAGGTCATCCTCGGGCCGATCCTCAACCCGCGCCCCGACGGCGAGGTCGAGTTCAGCGCCGACGGCGCGATCGCGTGCGACAATGCCGGTACGATCGACTACGTCGGCCCCGCCGCCGGGCTCCCGCCGGCGCTTGCAACGGGACGGCTGTCGCGCCGCACGTCGCACCTGCTCCTCCCGCCGTTCGTCGACGCGCACATCCACATCCCGCAGCACCCGATCCGCGGGCACTTCATGGACGTGGTCGGGGCAAACCCGGAGCACGGGCGGCTGCTCGCGGGGCTGAACCGAAACGTCTTCCCCGCCGAGGCGCGGTGCGCCGACCGCGCGGTCGCCGAGCAGGTGGTGGCGGACTTCGCCGCCGACACGCTCGCCAAGGGCGTCGTCGGGGGCGCCGCGTACATGACGGTTCACGCCGAGGCGACCGACGTCGCGCTGTCGCGGCTGCACCCGTTCTGGCGCGTCGGCCTGGTGCTCATGGAGATGAACTGCCCGGACTACCTGCGCGTGGATCCGGCCAGCGTGATCGCAGAGATGGAGTCGCTGGCGGACCAATTCGGCGAGCGGTTCATCGTCACCGACCGCTTCGCCGTCGCCGTCGGCTCGGACCTGCGTCGGCGGGCGGCGCGGCTCGCGTGGGACCGCGACCTGATGACGCAAACGCACCTCAACGAGCAGGTGCGCGAGAAGCAGTTCGTCGAGCGAACGCTTTACCCCGACTACGCGAGCTACACCGACGTCTACCGCCAGGACGGCCTGCTCGACGCCACCGCCATCGTTGCCCATTGCATTCACATGACCGAGGCGGAGATGGGGATGCTCGCGCCGCGCCAGCCGTTCGTCGCCCATTGCCCGACGAGCAACGCGCTGCTCTGTTCCGGCATCATGCCGCTGGACCGCATCGCCGGGCACGGGCTGGAGTACGCGATATGCACCGACGTTGGCGCTTCGCCGACGACGTCCATGCTGGCGGAGATGGCGCAGTTCCTGAAGGTGCACGCCGGGCGGTCAGGCGCGGCCACGCCGAGCGAGGCGCTATTTCGCGCGACCCTGGCGCCCGCGCTGAAACTGGGGATCGAGACCGGCAGGTTCGCCATCGGCGCGCCGCTGTCGTTCATCGAAGTTCGCGCTGACGGCGCCCCCTTCGCCTTTGCCGACGACGCGATCCGACGGGGACTGCTGGAGATGACCCGCGACCACGAGCGCGGAAATTACCAGGCGGCGCTGGACGCGCTTCAGCAGGGAACGCTGGACTGCGGCTCAAGCCTTAACCTGCTCGAGGCCGATGTCCGCGACACCGCGCGTCGGCTGGACGACAAGGTGATCTCCGTCACGCTCGCCGGCGAGGAGATTTGGCGGCGAAAAGTCTGAGCCGCGTCGTATAATCCGGCGTTCGCCCGACGCATGCGCGATTACCTGATCATCCACGTCAACGGCCAGCGCCACGAGATCCGCGGCGAGCGCGCGTTCCAGTCGCTCTCCAACTTCCTCCGCTACGACCTGTGCCTGGTCGGCACCAAGGTGGTTTGCGCCGAGGGCGATTGCGGCTCGTGCGCCGTCCTGATCGGCCGCGCGAGCGACGACGGCATCTCGTACCGCGCCGTGACGAGCTGCATCCAGTTCCTCTGTCAGCTCGACGGCGCGCACGTGGTGACCGTCGAGGGGCTGAAGCACGATGGGAAGCTCAACCCGCTCCAGCAGGCGCTGGTTTCGTGCCAGGGGACGCAGTGCGGATTCTGCACGCCCGGGTTCGTCGTTTCGATGTGCGCGATGCTCGACCAGCAGCCGCGGCTCGACGAGGGGGCGCTGCGCGCCGGGCTGACGGGGAACCTCTGCCGCTGCACCGGGTACGAATCGATCATCCGCGCGGGGATGGAAGTGCCGGCGGCGGAGCTGCGGAAGATCAGCGACCTCTACCCGCCCGCCCCGCTGCTGCCGGCGATGCGCGCGGCCGACGGCGATCCCGTGCGCGCCTCGGCGGGCGCGAAGTTCTTCTTCAAGCCGACGACCGTCGCCGACGCGGTGGCCTTCAAGCGTGAGCACCCAACGTGCGCGATTCTCGCGGGCGGCACCGATCTCGGCGTGCAGATCAACAAGGGGATCCGCGACCCGGACCTCCTCCTCAGCCTCTCGGCGCTGCGCGATCTGCGCGACGTCAAACTGCGCGACGGGCAGCTCGTCGTCGGTGCGATGGCCACGCTATCGGAGCTGGAGCGGCGGATCGAGCAACTCGTGCCGGAGTTCGGGCGGATGCTCTGGCGGCACGGGTCGCCGCTGATCCGCAATGCCGGCACCCTGGCCGGCAACATCGCCAACGGCTCGCCCATCGGCGACACGATGCCCGCGCTCTACGTGCTCGATGGCGAGGTCGAGCTGACCGGCTCCGCCGGCAGCCGGCGGGTCAACATCAATGACTTCTACACCGGCTACCGCAAGACCTGCGCGGCCGCCGACGAGATCATTACCCGCGTCTTCGTTACGCTTCCCCGCGCCGACGAGACGTTGCGGCTGTACAAGGTCTCGAAGCGGCACGACCTCGACATTTCCACCTTCACCGGCGCCTTCCTGCTGCGGCGGAGCAACGGCGTGATCGGTGAGATCCGCATCGCGTACGGCGGGTGCGGGCCGAACATCATTCGCCTGCGCAGGACCGAGGCCGCGCTGGCGGGCAAGCCGCTGAACGAGGCGGAAATCGAGGCGGCGGCGGAGATCGCCCGCGGCGAGATCACGCCCATCTCCGACGTCCGCGGCGACGCCGGCTACCGCTTGCAACTGGCCGAGAACGTGCTGCGCAAGTTCTACTTCGACGCCACCGGCGAAGAGCCGACGTACGACCGCGCCACCACGCCATCGCGCGCCGCGGCCCCTGCTCCGGCGGCGTCCGGCGCGAGCGGCATCCATTTCCCCGGCGACGGCCACGGCAACGGCGCGGGCAATGGCGACGGCGGGGTGCACTGATGGGCGCCGTTGGCAAGGACATCCCGCACGACTCCGCCCGCGGGCACGTCTCGGGCGAATCGGTCTTCCTGGACGACGTCTCGCCCGCGCGCAACGAAGTTTTCGTCGACTGCGTCGGCAGCCCGGTCGCCCACGGCGAGCTGATCGCCGTCGATTATGCCGAGGCGCTGAAGGTGCCCGGCGTCGTCGCCATCCTCACGCACGAGGACATCCCCGGCCACAACGACATCGGGCCGGTGGTGAAGGACGAGCACCTTCTCGTCTCCAAAGTCGCCCACTTCATGGGCGACCCCATCGTCCTCATCGCCGCCGAGAACCGCACCGCGCTGCTTGCGGCGAAGCAGGCGGTCAAGGTCACGATGCGCGAGCTGCGGCCCATCCTGAGCATCGACGACGCGATGGCGCAGAACAGCTTCCTTGGCGATCCGCGCGTGATCCGGCGCGGCGACGTCGAGCAGGCGCTCGCGGCGTCGCCACACGTGCTCGAGGGCGAGCTGCTCATCGGCGGGCAGGAGCACTTTTACCTCGAATCGCAGATCGCCATCGCCTACCCCGGCGAGGGCGGCGCGATGACGGTGCACTCCTCGACGCAGCACCCCACCGAGGTGCAATCGACGGTGGCGGAGGTCCTCGGCGTGCCGTTCAACCACGTGACGATCATCTGCAAGCGGATGGGCGGCGCGTTCGGCGGGAAGGAGACGCAGGCGGCGGGGCCGGCGTGCATGGCCGCCGTCGTCGCGCGCAGGCTGAACCGCCCGGCGCGGTTCTTCATCTCCAAGGATGACGACATGCGCTTGACGGGCAAGCGCCACCCGTTCAAGAGCTTCTACCGCGCGGGGTTCGACGACGACGGGACGATCAACGCGCTGGACGTGCGGCTGTTCAGCGACGGCGGGTGGTCGCTCGATCTGTCGTCGGCCGTGCTGGAGCGCGCGCTGCTGCACAGCGACAACGCATACTTTGTCCCGCACTTCCGCGCCGCCGGCCGCATCTGCCGCACGAACCTGCCCAGCAACACCGCCTTCCGCGGGTTCGGCGGGCCGCAGGGCGTGTGCAGCACCGAGAACGTGATCGAGGAGATCGCCCGTAGGCTCGGCCTGGACGCGCTGGAGGTCCGCCGCCGCAACTGCTACGGCATCACCGATCGCAACGTCACGCCGTACGGACAGGTGGTGCGCAACAACACGCTGCCGAGGCTGTTCGAGGAGCTAGCGCGGTCCAGCGACTACGCCCGGCGGCGGCAGGAGATCGCGCGGTTCAACGCGTCATCGCGCACGCGGCTGCGCGGGATGGCGATGACGCCGGTCAAGTTCGGCATCAGCTTCACCCGCCGAACGCTCAACCAGGCCAACGCGCTGGTCAACATTTACACCGACGGCACGGTGATGGTCTCCACCGGCGGCACCGAGATGGGCCAGGGCGTCAACACGCGCGTGCGGCAGATCGTGGCCGACGAGCTGGGCGTGTCGTACGACGCGGTGATCGTGACGGCCACCAACACCGACAAGAACAACAACACCTCCCCCACCGCCGCCTCCAGCGGGACGGACCTCAACGGCGCCGCGGCCGTGGACGCGTGCCGCAAGATCCGTGCGCGGCTGCGCGACCTGGCGGCGCGGATGCTCGGCAACGCGATCGACGGCATCAACCCGGAGCCGGAGCACATCGTCTTCGCCGGCGGCTACGTGTGGGACGATCGGGTGCCCGAGGCGCGCATCACCTTCAAGGCGCTGGTCTGCCAGGCGTACATCGAGCGCGTGAACCTCGGCGAGCGCGGCTTCTACGTCACGCCCGGGGTGGACTTCAACCGCGACACCGGCAAGGGCCACCCCTTCTTCTACTTCACCAACGGCGTCGCGTGCAGCGAGGTGCTGATCGACCGCTTCACCGGCGAGATGCGCGTGTCGCGCGTCGACCTGCTCATGGACGCCGGCGAGGCGATCAATCCCGGGATCGACCGCGGTCAGATCGTCGGCGGGTTCGTGCAGGGGATGGGCTGGGTGACGACCGAGGAGCTGAAGTGGTCGCCGCGCGGCGAGCTGTGGTCGCACTCGCCGACGACCTACAAGATCCCCAACATCAGCGACCTGCCGGAGACGTTCAACGTTGCGACGCTGCCGAACCCGGACAACGCGGTGAGCCTCTACCGCAGCAAGGCGCTCGGCGAGCCGCCGCTGCTGCTGGGGATCTCGGTGTGGGCGGCGGTGAAGGACGCGCTGAGCCACGCCGCCCCCGCGGGCGAACCCGCCCACCTCGCCGTGCCGGCGACGCCGGAGCAGATCCTGGCGGTGCTGACGCGGCTGACGAGACGTGCCGCGCCTGCCACGCCCGCCGCCGGTCGCTGATTTCTCGCCTGTTCCCGGAGCGCTGGCGCCATCGGCTTTTCGGCGGGCGCGGCTCCGCCTGGATCTCATCCTTGGGCGTGCGGGCGGCGCGGGCAGCGCAGCCTTAAATGTCGAAGTACATGCAAAACTCGAACGGGTGCGGGCGGACGCGGATTGCGTCGGCTTCGTTCTCGCGCTTGTACTTCACCCAGTAGTGGATCACGTCGGCGGTGAAGACGTCTCCCTTGAGCAGGAACTCGTGGTCGTTCTCCAGCTCGTCCAGCGCGCTCTCCAGCGACGCGGGGGCCGAGCCGATCTTCTCGTACTCCTCGGCCGACAGGTGGTAGATGTCCTTGTCCATCGGGTCGCCCGGGTGGATCTTGTTCTCGATCCCGTCGATAGCGGCCATCGTGATGGCGCTGAAGGCGAGGTACGGGTTGCACGAGCTGTCCGGGCAGCGGAACTCCAGCCGCTTGGTCTGCGGCTTGTCGCTGTACATCGGGATGCGGATGGCGGCCGACCGATTGCGGCTGCTGTACACGAGGTTGACGGGCGCCTCGTACCCCGGCACCAGCCGCTTGTAGCTGTTGGTGGTGGGGTTGGTGAAGGCGCACAGCGCCCGCGCGTGCTTGAGGATCCCGCCGATCGCGTACAGGCCCATGTCGGATAGCCCGGCGTACTTGTTGCCGGCGAAGAGCGGCTTGTCCCCCTTCCACAGGCTGAAGTGGACGTGCATGCCGCTGCCGTTGTCCTGGAAGAGCGGCTTGGGCATGAACGTCACCACCTTGCCGTGGCGGGCGGCGACGTTCTTGCAGACGTACTTGTACATCATCACGTTGTCGGACATGGTCACCAGGTCCTGGTAGCGCATGTCGATCTCGCACTGCCCGCCGGTCGCCACCTCGTGGTGGTGAGCCTCGACCGGGATCCCCAGCTCGATCATCGTCTGCACCATCTCGCTGCGGATCGATTGCAGCGTGTCCATCGGCGGGGTGGGGAAGTACCCCTCCTTCAGCCGGATCTTGTGACCCATGTTGGTCACGTCCTCGTCGCCGCGGCCCCAGATGCCCTCGCGGCTGCCGACGTAGTGCTTGGAGAAGTTGATTCCCTGGTCGTACCACGCGTGGTCGAAGACGAAGAACTCCAGCTCCGGGCCGAAGAAGGCGGTGTCGGCGATCCTGCTCTTGCGCAGGTAGGCGACCGTCTTGCGCGCGATGGAGCGCGGGTCGCGGCTGTACTCCTTCTTGGTGATCGGGTCGCGCACGTCGCAGATGATCGAGAGCGTGGCGTGGGTCAGGAACGGGTCGAGCTTGGCGGTGTCGGCGACGGGGACCAGGAGCATGTCGCTCTCGTTGATCGCCTGCCACCCGCGGATCGAGCTGCCGTCGAACCCGAACCCGTGCTCGAAACTGTCGACCGACAGCTCGCTGATGGGGACCGTGGTGTGCTGCCAGAGCCCGGGGAAGTCCATGAAACGCAGGTCGATGAACTGGACGTTTTTCGCTTTGACGAGCTTCAGGACTTCCTGGGGGGTCATGCTGGGTTCCCTCTCTGTTCTCGCTCGCCGGGCGGGTGGTTCCGGGGGATCGAGACGATGTCCCCGCGCGCGCGTGCGCGGGGGGCTGGCGATGGCGTCGCGCCCGCGCGGGCGCGGCGGGTCATGCTAGCTTTGACGTGTGAGGGCGGCAACACGTCACGGGCAAAGCGTGCGCGGCCGGTAAGCCGCGCCGTCGCAGCGCTGCTGCGCCGGCCATTATCGCCCCCGGTCAGGCCGACCGCTTCACGACGAAACATATCGCTTCGGCTGCAAAAGTGACGGCTTCAACGGCTCGATAGAACTCGGGCCGCCGATCGTCGCGCGGTCGTTCATTTTCGTTCACTGGGGAACTTTCCGATGAGCCGTAAGAACGCCAAGACGTGTGTGGAGATGCTCGAGGGTCGCCTGCTGATGGCGCTGGTGCCAGTCCTGAACAACGACGACAGCGGCGCCGGTTCGCTGCGCGACGCGATCGCCTCCGCGCAGGCGGGCGACACGATCGACCTGACGGGCCGGTCCGGCTCCATCACGCTGGCGAGCGAGCTGGTGATCGACAAGAACCTGACCGTCGCCGGCCCCGGCGCGCAGGAGCTGAAGATCAGCGGCAACGAGGCGACGCGCGTTTTCCGCATTGCCTCGGGCGCGACCGCCACCATCGCCGACGTGACCGTGACCGCGGGCGGCGGCGTCTCCGCGGGCGGCGGCATCCTCAACGCCGGCAGCCTCACGCTCAACCGCATCAACCTGATCGGCAACGCGGCCTCGCGCGAGGGCGGTGGCATCTCCAACAACGGGCCGTCCCTGGTGATGACCGACTGCACCGTGAAGGACAACGACGTCGTCGCCAGCGGGACCTACGCGCAGGGCGGCGGGCTTTACTCCTACGTCGGCGCGGGCAGCACCCTGCTCGTCACCGGGTGCACGTTCTCGGGAAACTCCATCTCGGCCACCGGTGACGAATATCACTTCATCCACTCCCAGGGCGGCGGCGCGCGCGTCGGCGGGACCACCGCCGCCACCTTCACCAACTGCACCTTCAGCGGCAACACCGTGCACGCGACCATGACCGGCTCCATGGGCATGGGCGACGCCCGCGCCAGCGGCGGCGGGTTCTCCGCCAGCAACCAGGGACCCACCACCCTGCTCAACTGCACCATCACCAACAACGCCGCGTCGGTGACGGCCGAAGAGGACTACATGGCCGACGCGTCGATGGGCGGGGCCTACTTCAGCGGGCTCGCCTCCACGGTCATCACCAACTGCATCATCGCCGGCAACACTGCGCCGGCTTACCCCGACATCTACAACTACCCGAACACGACCACCGTCACCGCCACCCTGATCGGCAACGGCTCGGGCGCGCAGGGCTTCACCCACGGCGTCAACGGCAACCAGGTGGGCATCCCCGGCAGCCCGATCGATCCGATGCTCGCCGCCCTGAGCAACAACGGCGGGCACACCTCGACGCACGCGCTGCTCCCCGGCAGCCCAGCCATCGGCGCCGCCGACCTGCTGTCGGCCCCGTCGGTCGACCAGCGCGGCTACACCCGCGCGGGCGCGCCGGACATGGGCGCCCTGGAGTCCGATGGCATCGCGCCCGTGCCGAGCGTTGCCCCGACCTTCACCAGCACCGCGCCGTCCTCCACCACGGCCGAGCAGATCTTCACGTACAACGTGACCGCCACCGACGCCAACCAGGGCGACACCCTGACGATCACCTCATCGCAGCTCCCCGCCTGGCTGGAACTGGTGGACCACGGCGACGGAACCGCGACGCTCTCCGGCACGCCCGCCAACACCGACGCCGGCGACGTCGCCATCACGCTTACCGTCAGCGACGGCGCGCAGAGCAACCAGCAGGCGTTCACGCTGAACGTGATCGCCGCCAACCACGCGCCCGCCTTCACCAGCACCGCGCCGATCGAGGTCTCCGCCGGGCAGGTGTATGCGTACAGCATCACCAGCAAGGACGAGGACGGCGACGACGTCACCATCACTGCCGGCCAGTTGCCGGCGTGGCTGAGCCTGACCGACCATGGCAACGGCACCGCGACGCTCACCGGCACGCCGACGAACGCCGACGCCGGAGCCGTCGGGGTCACGCTCACGCTGAGCGACGGCACGATGCAGGGCTCGCAGCTCTTCACCGTCCACGTTAAAGCCGTCAACCACGCCCCCGCGCTGGTGCCCAAGCAGGTGACGCCGGCGGTGGCGGGAACGCCGTTCTCCATGGTCGTCAGCGCCACGGATGTTGACCTCGACAAGCTCCAGATCAAGCCGGTCTCGCGCCCGAGCTGGCTGAGCTTCATCGACAACGGCGACGGCACCGCCACCCTCGCCGGCACCCCCACCGCCGCCGACCAGGGCGCTAACGGCGTCGTCCTCTCCGTCACCGACGGGCAGGCGCAGGGCGAGGTCCAGGGCTACACCATCGACGTGGCCGTCCCGCGCTGGACCTTCGACGGCGGCATCCTCGGCGTCAACGGCGAGGCCGGCGACGACAACATCCAGGTGTGGGTCAAGGAGAGCCAGGTGCGCGTCGTGCGCAACGGCGTGACCAAGAACTACCCGCTGGCCTCCGTCAAGGAGGTGCAGGTCTACGGGTTCGACGGCAACGACGCCGTCAGCGTCAACACCCGCGCCATCCCGACCTACGTGCTCGGCGGCGCGGGCAACGACACCCTGGCGGGCGGTGACGAGGTGGACAACCTCGTCGGTGGCGGCGGGAAGGACGCCCTCGACGCCGGCGGCGGCAGCGACCGCCTCGACGGCGCGGCCGGCAGCGACAAGCTCGTGGGCGGCGACGGCGACGACCGGCTCCTCGGCGGCGACGGCAACGACACCCTTGTCGGCGGCGCAGGTATCGATCAGCTCCGCGGCGAGGAGGCGGACGACGCCCTCTACGCCCGCGACGGCTTCGCCGATCTCCTCAACGGCGGCGACGGCGCCGACAGCGCGCAGCTCGACCTGACCGACGTGAAGGAAGATCTGCTAACGCTGCTGGCGTGATCGCCGGAAACGCGGAGAATTCGCCAGAAGCACGCCGGCCCGCGTCGCCACGTTTTAAGAGCGTGCGCGACGCGGGCCGCCCGCGCAAATGCAAGCGGAGGCGGTCCGCGCCAAATCCCTCCCGAATGCCCAACTTGCGCGCGCCTGTAGGTCCGAAATGGGCCATTGCCTAAGATCTGCGCGCCCGCCAGCGGCTAAAAACGCTCCAGAGCGAAAATTTTGCCCGTTGCACGCGCTTTGCTTTACAAGGCTCTGCGCCCGAGGATCGCGCCGCGCAGCGCGACCCCGGGCGAACGTTCCCGGGCCATCGCACCGCAAAACAGAACTTCAACAGCCCGCGCCCCCTCCGCAGCGGCGGAACGGGCGGCCGGCGCACTTTCGAGGAGTCCGCGCTATGTCCAACGTCCGCCAGGAGGCGATCAAGACCATCGCTTGCGCCAAGCACAACCTCAACCGGGTCGACTTCAAGAAGACCCACGTCAAAGACCTCTTTGGCGTCAACGTCTTCAACGAAGAAGTGCAGAAGGCGCGGCTTCCCAAGCCGGTCTTCAAGGCGCTCCAGAAGACGATCAAGCTCGGCGAGAAGCTGGACTCCACCGTCGCCGACGCCGTCGCATCGGCGATGAAGGATTGGGCCATCGAGAAGGGCGCGACGCACTTCACCCACCTGTTCCAGCCGATGACCGGCATCACCGCCGAGAAGCACGACAGCTTCATCGCCCCCAACGAGGACGGCGGCGCGATCGCCGAGTTCAGCGGCAAGGAGCTGATCAAGGGCGAGCCCGATGCGTCGAGCTTCCCCTCCGGCGGGCTGCGCGCGACCTTCGAGGCGCGCGGTTACACCGCCTGGGACCCGACCAGCCCCGCCTACATCATGGAGAACCCCAACGGCTCGACGCTGGTCATCCCGACCGCGTTTTTGAGCTGGACCGGCGAGGCGCTGGACAAGAAGACCCCGCTGCTCCGCTCGATGGAGGCGCTGAGCCAGCAGGCCCTGCGCATCCTCCGCCTGTTTGGCAACAACGACGCCGTCAAGGTTTTCACCACCGTCGGCGCCGAGCAGGAGTACTTCCTGATCGATAAGAGC
Organism: Tepidisphaeraceae bacterium; assembly: GCA_035634055.1. Classification (GTDB taxonomy): domain Bacteria; phylum Planctomycetota; class Phycisphaerae; order Tepidisphaerales; family Tepidisphaeraceae; genus JAICTV01. The sequence goes on from DASQDR010000104.1 coordinate 28,606, forward strand.
TTCTACTACAGCCGCCCCGACCTGATCACCTGCGGCCGCACGCTGTTCGGCGCGCCGCCGCCCAAGGGACAGGAGCTGGAAGACCAGTACTTCGGCTCGATCCCCGAGCGCGTGCTGGCGTGCATGGGCGAGGTGGAGGCCGAGCTGTTCAAGCTCGGCGTGCCGGTCCGCACGCGCCACAACGAGGTGGCGCCGAGCCAGTACGAGATCGCGCCGATCTTCGAGAACTCCAACCTCGCCACCGACCACCAGAACCTGATCATGGAAGTGCTGCGCAAGACCGCCGACCACTACGGCATGGTCTGCCTGCTGCACGAGAAGCCGTTCGCCGGCATCAACGGCAGCGGTAAGCACAACAACTGGTCGATGTCGACCGACACCGGCGAGAACCTGCTCAACCCCGGCGACAACCCGCACGACAACGCGCAGTTCCTGGTCTTCACCACCGCCGTCATCCGCGCGGTGGCGAAGTACAGCGAGATCCTCCGCCTGTCGATCGCGTCGGCCCACAACGATCACCGCCTGGGCGCCAACGAGGCGCCGCCGGCGATCATCTCGATCTTCTTGGGGGATCAGCTCAACGACGTGTTCGAGCAGATTGAGAAGGGCGGCGCCAAGAGCTCCAAGCAGGGCGGGCAGTTTGAGACCGGCGTGAGCGTCCTCCCGCCGCTGCCTAAGGAGGCCGGCGACCGCAACCGAACCTCGCCGTTCGCGTTCACCGGCAACAAGTTCGAGTTCCGCGCCGTCGGCTCCAGCGCCAACATCGCCGGCGCCAACACGGTGCTCAACACCATCGTCGCCGAGTCGCTCGACTTCATCGCCACCAAGCTGGAAGCGGAAGTGAAGGGCGGCAAGGACCTGAACAAGGCGATCCAGGACCTGCTGCCGGGCGTGGTCAGGGAGAGCAAGAAGGTCGTCTTCAACGGCAACGGCTACGCCGAGGAGTGGCACGCGGAGGCCGAGAAGCGCGGGCTGCCGAACCTGAAGAACACCGTCGACGTGCTGCCGGTCGCCACCCGCAAGGACACCATCGACCTGTTCGCCAAGTACAAGGTGTACAGCGGCAAGGAGCTGGAGAGCCGGTTCAACATCCTCTCCGAGGCGTACGTCAAGACGCTGAACATCGAGGCAAACACCGCGGTGATGATGGCGCGGACGATGATCCTGCCGGCCGCCCTGCGGTACCAGAAGGAGATCGGCGAGTCGATCGCCGCCGCCAAGGCCGCCGGCGCCGCACAGCCGGCGGGACTGGAAACCTTCGGCACGCTCGTGAGCGCGATCAACGACCTCCAGCACGGCCTGAACAAGCTGGAGAAGGCGCAGGCGCACCACGCCGACGGCGATGCGTACGCCCACGCCAAGCACATGCGCAACGAGGTCTTCCCCGCCCTCAACACGCTTCGCACCGCCGCCGACAAGCTCGAGGCCATCGTCGCCGACGACCTCTGGCCGCTGCCGACGTACCGGGAGATGCTGTTCATCAAGTAACCGTACCCGCCAAGGCGAACCTGCGAAAAGCCCCGGCACGATCGCGTGCCGGGGCTTTCGTTTGCGCGCTAAATGCGCCGGCGGTTCATCCCCCGCGGCTGGCGAGGAAGATGCGTACTGCCCGCGTCAGCCGCTCGCGCAGGTGGATCATGCCTTCCGTCCGCTGCGCCTCGTACTCGATGCAGCGCATCAGCGAGAGGTCGAACGGGAGTTCCGCGGCCGAGTGCTGCACGAGCAGGATCGGGCACCGGCCCAGCCCGTGCGCCAGGCCGAGGACGTACAGCACCGCCGGGTTGAGGTGCGACGCATCGAGCACCACGACTTCCGCCGGCAACAGGAACTGGCAGACGTCCGGCAGCGGCGAGTCGTGGTCCAACACCCGGCGGACGTCGGCGACGTTCAACCCGTTGGCCGTCAGCGCCGGCAGGATCGCCGCCTCATGCAGGTAGTCGAACCCCACGCCCCACGGCAGGACCACTAGCGCCGACCCCGGCTCGACCTGCCGCGGGCGCGGCTCGAGGAAGAACGCGATCTGCCGCCGCTCGTAATCCGATGCTCCCGTCGCGTCCGAAGCCATGGGGCGCGCCTCCAAGCTACCCATCAATATCGCCGATTCGCGGCCCCCGCGGACATGCGGCCCGGAACTGGCCAGCCCCCGCACGCGACGTGCGGCCGCCGGCACCCCCGCGAGATGCTACCGCAACCGTCGATCGTCTCTAGAATCGGTCACGTGAGGAGCCCCCAGCGCATCCGTCTCGACAGCCGCGTCACCGGCGCGGCGTGGAACGCTCAGCCGGCCGAGCCGACGCTGGTGCTGGAGTGCGAGGCGGGCTCGGGCGTGGCGCTGCTGCGGGCTCACGAGGGAATCGTCCGCATGTGGGACGACCCGCTGGCGGCGCTGGAGTGGATGCCGGCGCACCTCGATGAGCTGGACGCGGCCGACGCGCGCTGGGTGGGGTACCTGAGCTACGACCTCGGACGGCTGTTCGAGCGGCTGCCGGTGCTCGCGGTGGACGACCTCCGCCTGCCGCTCTACGCCTTCACGCTTCACGAGGGGCCGACCCGCGCGGCGTGGCACGCGGGCGAGCAGTCGCCGCGCCAGGCGCAGACGCTGACGTCCAACTTCACCCGCGATGCCTACGTGGCGGCGGTCGAGCGGGCGATCGACTACATCGGCGCCGGCGACGCGTTCCAGGTGAACCTGAGCCAGCGATTCACGGCCGCGCTGACGGAGCACCCTTCGCGCATTTACGCGCGGCTGCGGCGCGAGTCGCCGGCGCTGTACGGGGCTTACCTCGACCACCTCGACTACGCCCTGCTGTGCAACTCGCCCGAGCTGTTTCTGAAGGTGCAACGCGACGCCGCCACCGGCCGGCGAACCGCGACCACCCGCCCGATCAAGGGGACGCGGGCGCGCTCCGAAGGGATGGCGCTCCAGCTCCGCGACAGCGAGAAGGACCAGGCGGAGCTGAACATGATCATCGACCTGGAGCGCAACGACCTGGGGCGCGTCTGCGAGATCGGCTCGGTGCGCGTCAGCCAGGGGCGGACGATCGAGAGCCACCCCACCGTCTATCATGGCGCCGCCACCGTCGAGGGCGCGCTGCGCGAGGACGTGGGCTTCGTCGACCTGCTGCGCGCGACGTTCCCCGGCGGCTCGGTCACCGGCGCGCCCAAGATCCGCGCGATGGAGATCATCGAGGAGCTCGAGCCCACCCGCCGCGGGCCGTACTGTGGCGCGATCGGTTACCTGGCGAAGGACGGAACGGTGGAGCTGAACGTCGCCATCCGCACGATGATCGTGCGCGACGGCCTGGTCCACGTCCCCGTCGGCGGCGGCATCGTTGCCGACTCTGACCCGCAGGCGGAGTACGAGGAAACCTTGGTCAAAGCCAAAGCGATGTTCGCCGCCCTGGGCGTCTCGGCGGCAGATTTGCAGGGCTGACGCGGGGCGTCATCCGCGCACTTTGCGGCGTACCGCTCCGCTAAACCCAGTTGCGCAACGCTCTATTCCTTCGCCGGTGGCATCGCCGGGGCGGTGGCGGTGGCGGGCTCGCGCAGCGCGCGGGTGAGGAACTTGCCGACGTTCGGGCCGCGGAGGTGGCGCTGGTAGATCTTGCCGGCGGGGTCGATTAGCACCGCCTCGTTCGGCGACGCGCGGTACAACTCGGGGACGGCTCCACGGTCGGGCAGCGTGGCGATCGTCCCCGGCCCGCGCGGCGGTCGCGCGCCCGCCATCAACCTGACGCCGGCGAACGTCTCCGGGTCGTAAAGCCGCAGGCGCAGGATCTCCAGCCGCGGGTCGTGCTTCCACTTCGCGATGGCGGCCGACACCTGCGCCTCCTGTTCGTCGTCCTGGTAGAAGGGCAGCCCGCTCCAGAAGATTAGCAGCACGTGCCGCCCGCGGTAGTCCGCCAGCGTCCGCCGGGCGCCATCGGCGGTGACGAAGGGGAAGTCCGGGGCCGCATCTCCGCGGCGAAGGATGGCGCTGTACTGGAGCGGGAGATCGCCTAACTCCATTGCTGTCGCCAGCGGTGAAGCACTTTGGCCCGGGCTCGGCGGCGGGACGGTGATCTGCCGGGTGTGCGTGAGCCAGTCCTCGGCAAAGCTCACGCCGCGATCAACCTCCATGTGCCGAACGTCGAGGTCGTACGTCCCGGGTGGCACGCCGTCGATCTGGAACGTGCCGTCGGGCGCGATCGTAAAATTCCAGCTCATCATCCACTTCTTGTACTCGCGCCCCTCGGGCGTGCGGCCGAAGGCTTCCTGCACGGCGCGGCGCTGCTCCGGCGTCTCGTCGCTCGAGAAGTTTGGGATCGGAGCGGTCGCCGGCGGCTCGCGCCGCGCGCGCAGCGACGCCGAGTACGTGTAGCGCGCCTGCCGCGTCCACGCGACCGGCTGCGTCGTCGCCGGCGCGACCGCGCGGCCGGTCACCGTGCGGCCGGTGCCGCCGAACTGCACGCGCACCGTCTGCCCCGGATCGACCACCGCGTAGTCGACGCGGCTGGTGTTGTCGTCCGGCGTCGCGCCCTGCTGCATGATCCACGTCTCGCCGGGCACCACCTGCGGGAAGACGAACCGCCCCTCTGCGTCGGCGATGGTGCTCGTGTTGTGCGAGGTGGTGCGGCCGTACGGGTCGTTGCCGTAGCGGATCGTGGTCAGGCTGACGCGCACGTTGGGCTGGGGCCGCCCGCCGACGAGGACGACGCCCTCGATGCGTCCCCACGGGCGGAGCTGGATGTTCGGGTTCTTCTCCAGCGCGGCGGAGCTCACCTCGGCGTACCCCTTCTCGCAGCGCGCGATCACGTGGTAGGCGCCCTGCTGCGGCTTGGGCAGGACGTAGCGCCCGCCCTCGGCGCGCGTCATGGCGGCCGAGCGCGTGAGCGTGCGCTCGTACGCATTGACCGGGTTGGTCGGCGTGCCCAGGGCGACGGCGTCGACGTGCGGCGTGCCGTCGGGATCGAGGACCGTGCCGCTCAGGGTCGGGCCGGTCACCCCCACCGTCACCGTGCGCGGGGCGGTCGGCGCGGTGAGGTGACGGACGAGCTTCACCCCGCCGGCCACGCCGCCCCCCACCGCCAGCGCCCCCACCGCCGCCAGCGCGACGAGCTTCGCCTTGGCGGTCGCCAGCAGAGCCGCGGCGCCCGTGCCGCCGGCGGAAGAAGCGGCGGCGGTGGTGGAAGACATGGCGACGGAGGTGGCGGCGCCGGCGAGGTCGGCGGGCGCCTTCATCACCGCCTGCACCGCCAGCGCCTCCGCCAGCCCCGCCGCCGACATCACCACGCCGCGGCGGACGAACAGGTCGCGCAGCTCGTCCACCGCGCGGCTGACGCGCTTGCGCGCCGCCTCCTCGCTGATCCCCAGCCGCTCCCCCACCTCGCGGGCGGTCTTGCCCTCGAAGAACTTGAGCACGATGAGCCCGCGCGTCTGCTCGGGCATGGCGGCCATCGCCTCGTCCAGGACCTCCTCGGCGTCGTGCCACGGGTCATCGTCGCGCGGCGCGTTGGCGGCGCGGACCTGCTGTGCCATCTCGGCCGCCTTCTGTTCGTGCGCCGCCCGCCGCTGCTGCTTGCGCAGCGCGTCGCGGGCGACGAAGCGGACGGTGTTGAACAACCACCCGCCCAGCAGCACCCCCTCGGGAAGCGATTTCGCCTTGCGCGCCAGCAGCGTGAACACGTGCTGGGTGACCTCTTCCGCCAGGTGCGGGTCCCCGCGCGTCTGCCGCCGGGCGGCGGAGTAAACCACGTCCACGTGCTGCCGGACCACCGCCGCGAACGCCTGCTCGTCGCCGGTCCGCGCGTACTGTTGCAAGAGGTCCATGTCGGTCATGGGCGGGTGCATCCTCACCGCTTAATGGGCCGTGGGGCAAAGGGCGTGACACGCATTTTTCGCAGGCGCGGCGGTGCGGCCGGCTGCCGGGGGGCGAGGCAGCGGAGACGGGAGCCTTCCTAGCGCGGCGGGTCCGGGCGCTTTCGTGGCACAAGGGTGACCGAGTCATCGTCCCTGAGCTGCCCGTCGAGGGTGTCGAACTGGCCCCACACCTGGTAGCGCACGGTGAACTTCGAGGCGTCGAGCCGGGCGGGCTGGCCGGCGTAGACGCGAACGTTCGGCGGGTGCCGCGGGAAGCCGCTGGTCACGGAGAACGGCCCGAACCGCGACGCCGCCGTCGCCGGAGCTGCGGTGCGGCCGCGGGGGTGGCGGGTGTCATGGCGAGGCGTTGGACGCCGGCGGCGCCGAAAGGTTCCGCGATCGCCTGAGAACCAGCTCGTGCAGGACCAGCACCGCGATGGCGCAGGTCATCAGCACGGGGTTCAGCACCTCCAGGCTGCTGCGCCGCGCGAGCACGCCGGTCATCGCCGGGCCGCCGGCGATGCCGAGGTAGGCGGCGGCCACCTCGAAGCCGATCGCGTGGGCGGCCAGCCGGTGCCCGACGCGAGCCGGCGTGCGCGACACCAGCAGCGGGAACATTGGCGCGAGCACGAACCCCAGCACCGACAGCGCGATCAGGCTGACCGCCGTCGACACGTTCAGCCAGATCACCCCGATCACCAGCGGCGCGATGAGCATGGTGGCGCGCAGGATTGCGTCGGCGGCGAAGTGGCCGGCGAGGTAGCCGATCACCAGCCGCCCCGCCGCCAGGCTTCCCCAGTAGAGCCCGACCGCGGTGCCGGCGCGGTCGGCGCGGATGCCACGGCCCTCGGTGAAGAGGCTGAACGCCCACTGCCCCGCCGTCGCCTCCACGCCCGCGTAGGCGAAGAAGAGCGCGACGTGCAGCCAGACCATCGGGTGGCGCAGGGCGAGCGCGATGCCGGCGGGCGGATCGGCGGCGTCCGGTCCGGCGCGCGACGCGGCGGCGGCGGCGGCGGCATCCGCGCTGCCGTCGGAGCGGTCGTGATCCTCCCACAGCTTGAGCGTGAGCAGGAACAGGACCGACATCGCCGCAAGCATCATGGCAACGCCCCCGTAGCCCCAGCGCCAGGACCAGCCGCGCACGAGCAGCGCGGTCGCCAGGAGCGGGCCGGTCATCGCGCCCACGCCGTAGAACGCGTGCATCCAGTTCATCACGCGGGGCGTGAAGTGCTTGGCGGCGAAGGCGTTCAGGCCGGCGTCGATCGCGCCCGCGCCAAGCCCGGAGACGACGCCGAAGCAGACCATCACCCACCACGCCGGCGCCAGCGCGTAGCCGAGCGAGCTGGCGACGATCAGCAGCCCGCTGCACAGCAGCAGCCGCCCGACGCCCAGGCGGGCGACGATCGTGCCGCTGTAGAACGTCGAGAGCAGGTATCCCACCATCCCCGACAGCAGCAGCGCGCCGAG
>DASQDR010000105.1:0-17853 GCA_035634055.1 Tepidisphaeraceae bacterium
GCCCCCGCCGCCCCCGCCGCCCCCGCCGCCGCCGCCGCCGCCGCCGCCCGCGTCTCAGCCGGCGTCTCGTCCCGCGGGCGTGGACCACGCGCTGTGGCAGCGCATGCTGGCGATCGACGCGAAGGCGGCGCAGGTGAACGACCTGGCGGCGGACTTCGAGCAGCAGAAGTTCACCGCGCTGCTCAAGAAGCCGCTGACGTCGTCGGGGCGGGTGCGGGTCAAGGGCTCGACGATGCTGTGGGACACCCGCCGCCCGGAGCCGACGCAACTCCGCATCGACCCGCGCGAGGTCCGCATCTACTACCCCCGGCAGAAGACGATCGAGGTCTACGCGATCCAGCAGAAGCTCGGCCAACTCGCGGCGTCGCCGCTGCCGCGGCTGTCGGCGCTCCAGCAGCACTTCACCTTCTCACCGCTGCCGCTGGCGGAGATGGGTGAGGCGGATGACACGCGCTACGTTGCGCTGGCGATGGCGCCCACGGCCGAGGCGCTGCGCGAGCACGTGGAGCAGGTGCGCGTCTTGCTGGACGCGCGGGCGGGTCTTATCATCCGCCTGGAGATGCGCGACGCCGACGGCGAGCGGACGCTCATCACGTTTTCCAACCCCCAGCCCAACGCCGGCCTGGCGGAGGCGGACCTTCAGATCCGGTCCGCCGCCGACGCAAAGGTCACGCGGCCGCTGGCGGGCCTGGAGGGGGATCCCGGGCAGTCGCCGCAGCCGCAACAGCAGTAGAACGACGACGAAAAGTGAACGGGGCCGTTGCGACCGATCTTCGTCAGCCGACCGCGGCGCACGCCGCGCCCGCGCACGCCCCCGCCGCGCCCGCGCACGCTCCCGCCGCACCTGCGCAAGCTCCCGCCGCACCTGCGCACGCTCCCGCCGCACGTGCGCAGGCTCCCGCCGCACGTGCGCAGGCTCCCGCCGCACCTGCGCACGCTCCCGCCGCTCCCGCCGGTACGCTCACAGCTACCCCCCGGGCTTCCGCCGGGCTTGCGGCCGCTGCGCAGGCACTGGCCGCGCCCGTTGCAGCCCCGCCGGCCGCTTCGTTCCGCAAGCGCGTCGCCGACTTCTGGCTCAACGCGCTGTTCTGGAACGCCGCCCACTGCCGCCCGGTCGCGCGGTTCTTCCGCGGGCCGACGATCTTCGTCTGCCGGCGGTTCTCGCGGCTCGTCCGCGGCGCGACCGCCGCCAACGCCCCGCGCATCCTCGGCCCCGGCGCGACGGCGGCGCATCGGGCGGCGTACGAGCGCGGCGTGATCGGCAGCTTCTACGACTTCGTCTGCGACGTCGGCCGCGCGTCCAACCTCACGGTGCCGCAGATCCGCGCGGGCATCGAGGCGATCGAGGGGGACGAGATCTACGTCGCCGCCCGCGCCGCCGGGCGCGGGGCGATCATCGCCACCGCCCACATGGGCTCCTTCGAGGCGGGCGCGGCGGCGCTGCTCAACCACGAGACGCGGCTGCACGTCGTCTTCAAGCGCGACGCGATCGGCCGCTTCGAGCAGGTCCGCTCGGCGCTGCGCCGCAAGCTCGGCGTGATCGAGGCGGCCGTCGACGACGGCTTCACCATCTGGCTCAAGCTGCGCGAAGCCCTGCTGCGGGACGAGGTGGTGATGGTGCAGGCCGACCGCTGCATGCCGGGGCAGAAGGGCGCGAAGGTCCCGTTCCTGCACGGGCACCTGATGCTGCCGACCGGGCCGGTCAAGCTGGCGCTGGCGACGGGCGCGCCGATCATCCCGGTGTTCGCGCTGCGCGGCCGCAGCGGCGGCGTGCGGATCGTGGTCGACGAGGCGATCGAGGTCGAGCCGTCCGATCTTTCGCCGCACCCGGCCCTGCTGAAGTTCGTATCGGTGCTGGAGAAGCGCGTCCGCGCCAACCCGGAACAGTGGCTCTTGTTACACAAGGCCTTCTGCGAGGACGCGGGCGCGGACGCATGAGCGAGCGCCTGGGCCTCCCGTGGCACGGGGCCGGTATCGATCGGGGGTATGTTCACCCGATCCCCTTGCAGCATGCAAGCTGTCCATGGGTGGCCAGCCCGTGCCAGGGGCGAGCGTAGCGCACGCGTCACAGGAGGACGCACGGCTTGACCGCCAGTTCTGATCCCATCGTCATCACCGGCGCCGCCGTTGCCACGTCGCTCGGGCTGAACCGCGCCGACGTGTGGCGCGCGGTCGTGGCCGGGCGGTGCGGCATGAGGCCGTTCACCGCGCTGGAGACGCCGCTGCCGGACGACAAGCTCGGCGGGCAGGCGCTCGATTTGCCGCCGGACTACCGCCCGCGCGAGCCGCGCGAGGTGCGCTACCTCAGTTGGACGATCGCCGACGCCCTGCGCGACGCCGCCGTCGCCGACGCGCTGCCCTATCCGCCGCACCGCTGCGGCGTGATGCTCGGCACCACGCTGCACGGCATGCGCGCGGCCGGCGAGTTCCTGCGATCGCAAAACTGCGAGCCGCTGCGCGCGTTCCTCGCGTCGCACACGCTCGCCCGCGCGTGCGCGCCCTTCGACCTCGACGGCCTGGCCGCCACCACCTGCTCCGCCTGCTCCTCCAGCCTTGGCGCGATCGCGCTGGCGGTGACGCTGCTCCAGAGCGGTGAGCTCGACCTCGTCGTCGCCGGCGGGTACGACACCGTGAGCGAGTACGTCTACGGCGGCTTCAACGCGCTGCGCCTGGTCGCCGACGGCCCGCTCCGCCCCTTCGCCAACCAGCGACAGGGAATGAAGATCGCCGAGGGGTACGGGCTGGTCGTCCTGGAGCGCGCCTCGACCGCCCGCGCGCGGTCCGCCGGCACGATCGCGACGATCCTCGGCTGCGGCGAGACCGCCGACGCGCACCACCTCACCCAGCCCCACCCGCACGGCGACGGCGCCGCCCGCGCCATCGAAGCCGCGCTGAAGAGCGCCCGCCTGACGCCCGCCGACATCGACCTGATCTCCGCCCACGCCACCGGCACGCCGGACAACGACGCCGGCGAGTTCGCCGCCTTCTCGCGCGTGTTCGGCGAGCGCCTGCCGCGCGTGCCGGTCGTCGCCTTCAAGAGCCACCTCGGCCACACCCTCGGCGGCGCCGGCGCGGTCGAGCTGATCCTGTCGGCCATGGCGATCGGCGAGCAGACGATCCCGCCGTGCGCCAACTCGCGCGCCGACGACCTGGAATTCCCCCGCCTGAACCTCTCGACCGGCGCGAGCAGGCCCGCCGCGATCCGCGCGACCGTGAACACTTCCCTCGGCTTCGGCGGCGCCAACACCGCCGTCGTGCTCGGCCCCGGCGTTGCTTCCCCCGTGGCACGGGCGCCCCGCCCGTGCAGTTCAGGCGCGCTGGACGGGCCAAGCGAACGCGCGGGCGAGCCGCCCGTGCCACAAGCGCATCGCAATCACGACGTCCTCATCACCGGCATCGGCGTGGTGCTTCCGGGCGCGGTCGGCGCGGACGCCTTCACCTTCCGCCTCACCACGAACCACGAACCGGCGTGGCTGGCGGATTCGGGCGCGGTCGCCGAGGCGGATTACCTCCACCTGCTCAACGCCCGCCGGGTCAGGCGGATGAGCGACTACGTCAAGCTCGCGCTGGCCGCCACCGCGCTGGCGCTCCAGGACTCCAAGCTCGACCAGCTCGACGGGTACGGCGACGCCTGCTCGGTCGTGCTCGGCTCCGCCCACGGGTCGGCGGATTTCTCGGCGACGTACTACCAGGCGATCGTCGACCAGGGTTTCGCCGGCGCCAACCCCGTCCTTTTCGCCGAGGGCGTCCCCAACGCCGCCGCCGCCCACCTCAGCCTGATGCTCGGGCTCAAGGGGGCGTGCCAGACGGTGATCGGCTCGCGCACGAGCGGGCTGGACGCGCTGCACCTGGCGAGCCTGCGCATCCGCTGCGGCGAGTGGGACCGCGCGATCGTCGGCGCGGGCGAGGAGTACAACCCGCTGGTCAACCGCGCTTACGAGCATTGCGGCCTGCACGCCGGCGCCGCGGGCGCGCCGCCGGCACAGCGCAAGGGCTTCACCACCGGCGCCGCCGCCGTCACGTTCGTGCTGGAGAGCCGCCGCAGCGCCGAGGCGCGCGGGGCGCGGGCGCACGGCAGCGTGATCGCGTCCGCCGCCAGTCGCGGCCGGCCGGGCGAGTCGATCGAGTCGGCCGTGCGCGTGCTGGAAACGCTCGGCCGACCGGGCCACGTCCTCGCCGGCCTGTCCGGCACGTGGACCGACCGCGCCGAGGCCGCCGCCCTGCGCCGCGCGGCGCCGTCGGCGGTCGTCTCCTCGCTTTACGGCCACACCGCCGAGCACTTCAGCGCCATGCCGCTGCTCGCCGTCGCCGCCGTGCTGCTGACCGGCAAGCTCCCGCGCCTGCTCCAGCCGATCGACCGCGTCGCCGCCGCCAGCGGCACCGAGCGACCCGACCGCGCCGCCGCCATCTGCACCGACTTCACCGGCTGCGTCTCAGGTGTTCTCTTCGGCCGGGAAAGTCCGATAAGGGATGGGAGATGAGACGTGGCTACTGCTGAAGGATGAAGGATGAAGGACGAAGGATGAATACGAGAATGACGCTCTGCTTCATCCTTCATCAATCCGCCATCCTTCCTCCTAATTCCTCTCCTCCACTTGTGACCGCTCGACCCGACCCGTAACCTTCCGCTCCGTCGTACGATGCCCAACGCGATTTCAAAACTCGAATCGGCCGCCGCCAACGCGACGCTTGTCCGCGACCTCGCCCCGCCAGCGTGGACGGCCGGGCTCGCCCCGCGGGACTTCACGCTGGTCAGCGCGACCGTCGCGGGCGCGGCGGACCTGGCGCCGGCGGATCTCGAGCAGCAGGCGTTCGAGGCGTACGTTTCGATCGCGCGGCAGCTCGCCCGCGCCGGGCACCGGCACGCCGTGCGCTTCTGGAACCACGTCCCGCAGATTACCGACCCGGCCGACGCGGGGCGCGACAACTACATGGTCTTCAACGCCGGGCGGTTCCGCGCGTTCAGCGACTGGTACGGCGGCCCGGCGCACTTCGAGCGTGACGTCGCCACCGCCACCGCCACCGGCCACTGGGGAAAGGACCTGGTCATCCACTGCCTGGCGACCGGCCGCCCGGGCGCGGCGGTGAGCAACCCGCGGCAGGTCGCGCCCTACCACTACAGCCAGCGCTTCGGCCCGCTGCCGCCCTGCTTCGCGCGCGCGACGCGGCTCGGGGGCGACCTGCTGCTCGTCGGCGGCACCGCCAGCGTGCGCGGGGAAGACTCGGTCCACCTCGACGACCTCGCCTCGCAGTGCCGCGAGACGTTCCTGAACATGGCCACGCTGATCTCCGCCGCCACGGGCGTTAAGATCACGCCGTCGCTGAAGCTGCCGCGGCTGCTCGCGGCGTTCACCGATCTGCGCGTCTACTACCCGAGCCGGCGCGACGCCGCCGAGATCGGCGCCGCCGTCGCCGCGCAGTTCCCCCGGCTGGCGCGGCTGGAAATGCTCCACGCGGACCTCTGCCGCCCCGAGCTGCTCGTCGAGATCGAGGGCATCGCCGACCTCTCCGCGCTCCGCGCCGCCAGCGTCGCCACCGCCGCCGCCACACCGAAACAAGCATGAGTTCCTACGACGTCATCATCGTCGGCGCCGGCCCGGCCGGCTCCACCTCCGCCCTGCTGCTGGCGCGGCAGGGCTTCCGCGTCGTGATGCTGGAGAAGTCGCGCTTCCCGCGCTTCCACATCGGCGAGTCGATCCTGCCGCAGAATTTTCCGCTCGTGCAGGAGCTGGGGCTGGAGGCCGAGCTGGAAAGGCTGCCGCACCTCAAGAAGTACGGCGCCGAGTTCGGGATGGGCGACGACCACGACACCACCCGCTTCAACTTCGATTCCGCCCTGATCCCCGGCAGCCGCACGTTCAACATCGAGCGCGCGCACTTCGACAAGATGCTCATGGACGCCGCCCGCGCCGCGGGCGCGGAAGTGCGCGAGCAGACGGGCGTCAAGCGGATCGTGAAGCTCGCCGACCGCGACGTCGCGGTGCAGCTCGACACCGGCGAGCAGCTCGACGGAAAGTACCTGCTCGACGCCTCCGGCCACGGCACCGTCGTCGGGCGCCACCTCGGGCTGCGCAAGCCGGTCGACGACGTCCGCCTGCACAAGGTCGCCTACTTCAACCACTTCGACGGCGTTGAGCGCCCGCCCGGCGCAGAGACCGGCCACCCCACCATCATCATGGCCGACGAGGGGTGGTTCTGGCTCATCGGGCTGACCGAGACGCGCACCAGCGTCGGCTTCGTCTGCCACCCGGATCTCGTCAAGCGCGTCGGCGTGCCGGCGAACCGGATGCTCCAGTGGGCGGCGTCGCGCTGCCCCGTCGTGCGCCACCGCATGCGCGACGCGACCGGCCCGGCCACCAACGAAGTGCTCGCCGACTTCAGCTACACCTGCAAGCCCAACGCCGGCGCGGGCTACTTCATGGTCGGCGACGCCGGCTGCTTCCTCGACCCGATCTTCTCCACCGGCGTCACCCTCGCGATGAAGGGCGCGCAGCAGGCGGCGCGGCACGTCGCGGCGCTGCTGCGCAACGAGACGTCGCCGGCCGCGGCGCGGTCGGAATATGTCTCGTTCATCAATGGCTCCACCGGCGTCTTCTGGCACCTGATCCGCAACTACTACACGCACTCGTTCCGCGAACTGTTCCTCAACGGCACCGGGCCGCTCAACGTCCACGGCGCGATCATCTCGATCCTGGCGGGGCACGTCTTCCCGCGCCCGCCGTTCCAACTGCGCTGGCGGCTGTGGCTGTTCGACTTGTGCCGCGCGGTCAATTCTTACGTGCCGCTGGTTCGGCGGCGCAACCGCTTCTCGCTGATCGCCGAGCCGCCACAGGAGCTGCCGAAGATCGCCGGCAGCGGCGCCCCGCAGCACCACCAGCAGGTCGCGGCGGCATGACCGACGGCGACACGATGGAGCTCCTCGCCCGGCTGCGCCGCCACGCCAGCGACGCGCCGCGCGCCGGCGGCCGCGTCGCGGTGCGCGAGGTGGCCACCGGCCGCGCCCTCACGTTCGCGCAGCTCGCCGAGCAGGTCGATTCGTTTGCCGCCAAGCTGCGCGCGTCGCTCGCGCCCGCGGCGACGGTGATGCTGCGCTGCCCGAACACGACCGGCTACCACATCGCGTTCCTGGGCGCGCTGGCCGCCGGCCTGACCGTCTTTCCCGTGCCTGCCAACGTCGTCGCTCACGAGTTCGATCCGCTCGTGCGCCGCGCCGGCGCGATTGCCGTCATCGACGCCAGCCTCGATGTCCGCCCGCTGGCCGTCGGCGGCGCAGCGACGTCCCCGCCCGCGCCGGCTTCGGGTTCCGGGCCCGCGCTTCTCCTCCAATCGTCCGGCACGACCGGCCTGCCCAAGATCGTCCGCCGCGACGCCCGCTCGCTCGACGCGGTCTCGGCGCAGATGGTCGCCGCGATGGGCATCGAGGAGTTTGACGAATTCCTTTCCTGCGTTCCCCTCTGCCACAGCTACGGCCTGGAGCACGGGCTGCTCGCCCCGCTCTGGGCGGGCGCCACGGTCCACCTCGTCGATGGCTTCGACCTCGCCGTCGTCCGCCGCGAGCTGCGCGACGTCGGCATCACGGTCTTTCCCGGCGTTCCCTCGATCTTCGAGATGCTCGCCAATCTCCCCGGCGACGCCGCCGCCGCCGGAACGTTCCGATCCCTCCGCCTCGCCTACTCCGCCGGCGGGCCGCTGCCCGAGGCCGTCTACAACCGCGTGCTGGATCACGAGGGGATGCGCGTGGGGCAGCTCTACGGCGCGACGGAGATCGGCTCGGTCACGTTCTCGCACCCCGCGTCGCCGCACTTCCAGCCCGCCTCGATCGGCCGCGCGATGGAAGGCGTCGAGCTGCGCGCCGACGCCGACGGCCAGTTGCTCGTGCGGGCGCAGTCGATGATGTCCGGCTACGTGGGCGACCAATCGCCGGCGACGCCGGACGGCTTCTTCCCCACCGGCGACCTCGCGCGCATCGATGCGGACGGCAACCTGTTCATCACCGGCCGGCTCAAGCTGCTGATCGACGTCGGCGGGCTGAAGGTCAACCCGATGGAGGTGGAACAGGCGATCTGCGAGCACCCGCTCGTTGGCGCTTGCGCGGTCGTGCCGATGCGCCTGAGCGAGACGGTGAGCCGCCTGAAGGCGGTCGTCACCGCCGCCGATCCCGCGCGTCCGCCCGCGCCCGAGGCGCTCCGCCGCTTTACGAGGGAACGGCTATCGGCGCACAAGGTGCCGCGCGTGTTCGAGGTGCGCGATGCGCTGCCGCGCAGCGCCACCGGAAAGCTCCTCCGCCACCTGCTGGTGGAGTCGGCATGAAGATCCCCGCCGCGCTGCTCCTGCTCGTCACCTTCGCCGCGGGGTGCAGGTCATCCTCCCTCGCCAACGTGCCGAGCGTTCGATACGAGAACACCGAGCAGGCGATGGAGATCGCCGCCGCCCGCGCCGACGCCGTGAAGACGATCTCGGCCCCAGGCCTGATGACGCTCCGCCGGCCGGACGGCGAATCGGTGCGCTTTGACGTTGCCCTGGCGCGCGACGACGCCGGCCGGCTCCGCCTCCGAGCCTGGAAGCTCGGCCGCGCCGTCTTCGACCTCACGATGAACGACGATGGCGTCTACCTCCTCACGCCCGACGACCCGTCGCTCAAGCAGAAGGTCCGCTCTGCCGGCGTCAGCGCAAGGCAGCTCGCCGAGACCTGGAACCTCTTCACCCGCGGCGACCTGTTTCGCGCGGAGGACCGACAGGACCGTCGCGTCAGCCGCTTCGAGCGCTGGCTGGTCTGCGAAGTCCGGCAACCCGCTGCCAGCGGCCGCGCGAGCGCAGGCGGCGATGGAGGCCCCGTGGGGGGCCGCGCTGGCGGCAGCGATGGCGGCGTGAATGGCGCCGGCGGCGCGAGGGGCGGCGGCGGCGGCGGGACCGTGCGCTGCGCGCTCGACACCGTCACGCTCGTCCCGCTCTGGTACGTTATGAGCGACGAGCAGGGACGCGCCCGCTTCCGCCTCGACCTCGCCGATTACCGCATGATCGGCGACCTGCCCTTCGCCCACCGCTACACCGCCACCAGCGACGCCGGCGAGATCCTCATCACCCTGCGCGACGTCGAGTTGAACGGCGAACTGCCGCCCGACGCGTTCAAGCCGCCGCGCCGCGCGGAAAAGCTGCCATGATCCGCCGGCCGGTGCTCACGCTGGTCATCGCACTGTTGCTGGGGGCCCTCGCGGCCGTCGCCGTGGCGCGGCTGCGCGTCGACACGTCCCTCACCAGCCTGTTCGACGCCGACGACCCCGCGGCCGCGGCGCTCGACCGCGTGGTGAACAACTTCCGCGCCGTCGAGGAGCTGCTGGTGCTCGTCGAGGACCCGTCGCCCGGCCCGCGGTCGCCGGCCCGGCTGCTCGACTTCGCCCGGCGGCTGGAGCGCGCGATCGAAGACGATCCGGAGGCGCGGGCGCTATCGGACGGCGTGATCTACCGCGCCGACGAGCAGACGCGGGCGTTTTTCGAGAAGGTGCTGGTTCCCAACGGCATCTTCTATCTTGACGATGCCGCCTTCGCCGCCGCCCGCGAGCGGCTGACGCGCGGCGGGATGGCCGAGCAGCTCCGCCGCAACGAGGCGCTCATGGCCGCGCCCGGGCCGGCGGCGGACGCGCTGTCGAAGGTGCTGCTGAAGGACCCGCTGCGCCTGCACGAGTTCCTGCTCGACCGCGTCGCCGCCTCGATGCCGATCAAGCCAAGCGAGGGCGGCGGCGGCGGCGGCGGCGGCGCATTTCTCTCGCCGGACGGCGCAGCGCTACTGGTCCGCGTGCGCGGCCGCCGGCCGGTGAGCGACCTCGATTTCAGCAGGCAGTTCACCGCCGCCGTCGCGCGACTGGCCGGGCGGGAGAACCGCGCGGGCGGTGAAGCGGGCGGCGAAGCGCTCCGCGTTGACTACGCCGGCGGCTATGCCATCGCGCGGCAGAGCGAGCGGTCGATCCGGTCGGACATGATCGGCACGGTGATCGGGTCGTGCGTCACGCTGCAACTCATCTTCGCCGCCGCGTACCGCGCGCCGCTGCGGTCGTTCGTGCTGGCGTTCGTGCCGGTCGCGCTGGGAGTGCTGTTTGGCTTCGGCGCGTACGCCCTGTCGGCCCGCGCGCTGACGCCGATGACGGCGGTGATCGGCGGCATCCTGGCAGGCATGGCAATCGACTACGCGATCGAGTTCCTCGGCTACTACCAGGCCCGGCGGTCCGATGGCCTCGCCCCCGTCGACGCCGCTGCGAGCGCCCGCCGCGGCGCCTCCTCGCCGTTGCTGGCGGCATGGGCGACCAGCGTCATCGGCTTCGCCGCCATCTCCGCGTCGCACGTGAAGGCACTCCGCGACTTCAGCCTGCTCGGCGCGCTCGGGCTCAGCGGTGCGTTCGCGTGCGCGATGCTCGTGCTGCCGGCGCTGTTGGTGCTTCTGGACGGCGGCAGCACTGGCGGCGCGACGCGGCCCCCCGTCGCGCGTCAGCGGCTGCCGATCGAGCCGCTGCTCCGGCTCCTGCGCCGTCGCGCGCGCATGGTCGCCGCCGCCAGCGCCGCTCTGGCGGTTGCCGCGGGCGCGACGCTGCTGTTGCCGGGGAAGCTGCTCCCGCTGGAGTCGGACCTGACGGTGATGCACCCGCGGCCGAACCCGCCACTGGAGGCGCAACAGCGGATCGCCGAGCGGTTCGGGATGTCGCCGGACACGATGATCGTGCACCTGGCCGCCGGCAGCGAAGCGGACCTGCTCCGCCTGGCGCACGCCGCCGACGCGCGGCTCCGGTCTGCCCCGGTGCGCGCCGCGGGCGTCCGCGGCACGTTCGGGCTGGCAACGCTGCTGCCCGACCCAGCGGTGGCCGGCGCCCGCGCTGCCGCCACGGGCGCCGCCTACGCCGACGGCGTGATCGCCGATTTCCGCGCCGCCGTCGCCGACAGCCTTTTCGATCCCGCCGCGTTCGCGCCCTACGAGGGCTTCCTCCGCACGCTGCTGACGGCATCGCGCGCGCCGGATGTCGCGTCGCTGCGCGCGTACCCGAGCCTCGCCGAGATGGTTCTGCCCCCGGACCCCCCGAGCCGCGATCGGCGGGAACCGGCCACCGCACCCACTTCTGCGTCCGCCTCGGGGTCCGCGTCTGCGTCTGCGTCTGCGTCTGCGTCCGCGTCCGCGTCGGAGTCGGGGTCCCCTTCGGCGTCCGCGCCCGCGAGTGAGGCGATCACCGTCGTTTTCCTCCGCGATCCCGCGGCGCGCCGCCAGAGCCGGGATGCCGCCATCGCCGCGGTGCGCGCGGCGCTGAAGGATGTGCGCGGGGCGACGCTCACGGGCATGGGCGTGTTGAACCACGACACCGAGTTGACCGTCCGCCGCGACCTTCCGCGGCTGCTGCTGCTGTCCGGGGCGCTCGTCGTGATCTACCTGTTCGCCCACTTCCGCCGCGCCTCGGCCGCGCTGCTGGCAGTGCTGCCGGCGGTCGTTGGGCTCACGTGCCTGCTGGCGTTCATGCGCCTCAGCGGGCAGAAGCTCAACATGATCAATTTGATCGCGTTCCCGCTGCTGATCGGCATTACGGTGGACTACGGCGTCTTCGCCGTCTCCGCCGCCGCCGCCCCCCGCTCGCGAAAGGGGCGCGGTCCAAGCGATTCGGCTGGCAACGGCGGAGACGGAGACGGCAGCGGCCCCGCAGCGCCCAATCTCGTCGCCCGCTTGGCGCCGCCCGCCGGTGCGGTGATCCTTTGCGCGGCCACCACCATCGTCGGCTTTGGCTCGCTGGCGTTCACGTCGGTGCCGGCGGCGCGATCGCTCGGCACGTCCGTCGCCGTCGGCGTCGCCTCCTGCCTGGCGGCCACGCTCTTTCTGGTGGTGCCGATGCTCTTCCTGGTGTCGCGCGACGACGAGAGTGACGCCGCGTGAAGAACTGCCCCCACCATGGCTCGGGCGCCTCGTCCGAACGAATTCGTGAAACGCTCGACGCACCTGCGGCCGCCCGCCGCGCGCGCTGGAGCCGGACGCGCACACAATGGTGCTTCGTACCGCTGCTCGTCGTCATGATCCTCGGCGGCTGCGGCGCGCCCGGCGGGCGGCTGACGTTCCCCTATCGCCCGGTCGTCGCCTCGGCGTCGTCGCAGTGGTTCGACGTCGACCGCAACGGCCGCGATGACTTCGCCCTCGCCTTCGACCCCGCGGGGAAGCTCGAAGCGCTGCACTACGACGACGACGAGGACGGCCGGCCCGACCGCACCTACCGCCCGCGCGACTTCTCCGCCGATAGCGTGCCGCACCTGGTGATCCTGCTCGATTCCGTCCCGTTCGCGCGCGTGGCCGAGCGGCACGCCACCGGCGAGTTCCGGTGGTTCGACGGCCCGCCGACGAAGGTCATCCCGCCGTTCCCGTCGCTCACGGAAGTCTGCTACACCGAATTGCTTCGCGCCCCGCCCCTGCCCGGGCTGATCGACCAGCACTACGACGCGCGGGCCAAGCGGATCCACAACGGCCTGTGGGACCGCGCGATCCGCGGCCACCGCCACCCGTGGGAGCGCTCGCTCCACTACCGCTCGGATTTCCTCGACGAAGGCTTCGCCTACCTCAACCCGCGCTCGTGGTATGCGGCCGAGCTGGAGCGCGCGCGGCGGGCGCTGGAGCGCAGCCCGGATCGCACCACGATCGTCTACCTCACGTCCGCCAGCGCGATGGCCTGCAAGTTCGGGCGGCGCGGGATCGACGAGGTGCTCGACGGGGCGGCGCAGCTCTGCCTCCAGCTTTTGCACGAGCGGCGCGGCGCGGTCAAGATCTCGCTGATGGCCGACCACGGGCACAACATGGTGCCGTCGAAGAACATCCGCGTCGACGAGGTCCTGCGCCGCGGCGGGTTCCGCGCTACGGAGCGGCTCGGGGGGGCGGACGACGTGGTGCTGGAAGTGAACGGCCTGGTCACCTACGCCGCCGTGCGCACCACGCGACCCGCCGCCGTCGCGGCCGCGCTGCTACGCGAGCCGGGCATCGACATGGCCGCGCACCTGGAGGGCGAGCGCGTGCTCGTCCGCGGCGCCGGCGGCACGGCCGCGATCGATGCGCGCGACGGGAAGCTCCGCTACAGGGCCGAGACGTGCGACGTGCTCGGCTACGGCGGCACGATCGACGCGCTGCGCCGCGGGGAAAAGCTCCACGCCGACGGCTTCGCCTCGCGCGACGATTGGTTCGCCGCGACGGCCGACCACGAATATCCTGACGCGCCGGCGCGGCTGTGGGACGCGTTTCACGGGCAGGCGATCAACACGCCGGAGGTGATGTTCACCACGCGCGACGGTTACACCGCCGGGCTGGCATCGTTCGAGCGGTTCATCACCATGAACTCGACGCACGGCTCGCTGAACCAGCTCAACTCCGCGACGTTCCTGCTGACGATGACCGGGCGCGCGCCGGCGGCGCGGCCGCTGCGGATCGGCGAGGTGATGGCGCAGATCGCGCCCGACTGGCGGCCGCGCGTGGTGCTCGGGGTCAAGCGGTGATCGCCGCCGCCGCCATCGCGGTGCCCGCCGCCGCGGCCGTCGCGGGCCTCACCTACGCCACGGTCGCGCCCGCGTGCTCCTTCTGGGGCCCCGTCATCTCGCGCGTGCCGGCGGCCGACGCGCGCGCCGGCGTCGCGCTCACCTTCGACGACGGCCCCACGCCCGGCGCGACCGATCGCGTGCTCGACGCGCTGCGCGACGCGCGGGCCAGCGCGACGTTCTTCGTCATCGGCGCCAACGCCCGGCGGCACCCGGACCTCGTCCGCCGGATGCGGGATGAGGGGCACCTCGTCGGCAACCACTCGTTGAGCCACTCGCACTTCGGCGTGCTGCGGACGCTCGCCTACTGGACGCGCGAGGTCCGCGCGTGCGACGAGATCCTCGCCGACATCCTCGGCCAGCCGCCGGCGATGTTTCGCCCGCCGATGGGGATCAAGACCTGGCACACGACCCGCGCCGCGCGCGAGGCCGGGCACCGGCTGGTCACGTGGTCGAGGCGCGCGATCGACGGCCTGCCGACGACGCGGCGAAGGATCCTCCGCCGCCTGGGCGGCGCGACCGCCGGCGAGATCCTGCTGCTGCACGACGGCGTCGAACCCCACTCGCCCCACCCGGACCGCTCCGCCACCATCGCCGCCGTCGCGCCGCTGGTCGAGTCGCTCCGCTCGCGCGGCCTGCGACCGGTGCGACTCGACGATTTGCTCGCGCGGGGGAAGCACGCTTAGGCACGGAATGGGAACACGAATGGACACGAAGGTTCACGGATGCACACGAATGACAGAGGAACAATCCAGAATTCATTCGTGTAGATTCGTGTCCATTCGTGTTGTGAATTCTTCTACATTTGTGACGCGCAACCGCGGCTAGATCTTCTCCACCGCCACGCGGCGCAGGAGCGCGGTGGAGACGAAGAAGGCGATCAGGGCGAGCGTGCCGCCGACGAGGACGGCGCCGACGGACCACTCCAGCAGCAGCGAGCCGCTCAGGCGGAGCCAGTCGCGCCAGGTTTGCTGCCACGCGGGCAGGCGAAGCCATTGGCCGTGCAGCAAAAAGTGCCCGACGCCGATGGCGGTGGCGATCAGCAGCGGGCCGACCGGCGGGGTCGACACGTGCGAGCCGACCACGACCGACAGCGGGTTGAGGTGCAGGCGGCGGGCGGCGTACAGGCTGAGCAGCGTCTGCACGCCGTAGATCGGCAGGTTTCCGATGAAGACCCCCAGCGCCACGCCGGTCGCCATCTCGCGCGGACCGATCGCCTGCGTGCGCAGCTCGCGCCAGGCGCGGGCGGGGCTGAGCCACTCGACCGCGCGACGCCAGAGCGCGGGCCGGCCGACGCCGTCGTGACGCCCGAACTTTCGGTGCGGCCACGGCAGCAGCGCCCGCCCGACCAGCCGCGCGTGCATGCCGACGGCGCGGGCGGAATCCAGCCACGGGCGGAAGTGGCTCACGCGCTCGCCAGGCGGCAGGTAGCGGCACGAGACCGGCACCTCGCGCACCGCGACGCGCGCCCAGCCGGCGCGGGTGAGGATTTCGGTCTCGAAGCCGAAGTGCCCCGCGGCCGCGCCGGCGGCGCGGACGAACGTCAGCGGGTAGACGCGCAGCCCGCACTGGCTGTCGCTGACGCGCAGGCCGGACTCCAGCCAGACGAAAAAGTTCGACCCGTGCCGCCCGACCCGGCTGCGCGCCGGATAGTCGGCCGCGGTCTCGTCGCGCGTGCCGATCACCATGGCGGCCGGGTCGAGTGACGCGGACGCGAGCATCGCGGGGATGTCGGCCGGGTCGAGCTGACCGTCGGTGTCGATCGAGACGGCGTGGGAGTATCCGCGCGCCGCCGCCCCCTCGAACGCCGTCCGCAGCGCCGCCGCCTTGCCACTGTTGCGCGCATGGGTCAGGACGATCAGCGGCGGCGCGCCGCCGTCCGGCGCCGCCTGGCGCGCCAGCGCCTCCAGCACGTCGGCGGTCGCGTCGGTCGAGCCGTCGTCGACGACGATGATGGGAAGACCGAGCGCCCGCACGCGCGCAACGACGCGGCCCAGCGTGCGCGCGTTGTTGTAGGTCGGCGCGACCACCACAGGCGAGAGCGGCGGGTTGGGCGGGGTGGGCTGGATCATCGCGGGCTCGCGGGAAAGTATCGGTCGCATCGGGGGGCGTCAATGAACGCGGAGCCATCCGCGACGCTGATTTTTCCGCCGCGTTTGGTGATTTAAATTGCTAAGTTGCGCGGTGCGACCGGGCGCGGTCGGGGGCGCGTGCCTCGTGACGGGGTTCGGATGCGGGCGCCGAACGCGGGTTGAGGTCGCGTCATCCCGGAAGCGTCTGCGCACGCGTTATTCCAAAACGTCCTCACACATGCCTGAAGGTGATGATGGAGACGACAAAACGAACCCAATTTCCCCTGCGCGGACGCCGGTGTGTGAACGAAGCGAAGACCCGGAGGTCACTTGGCGTAGTGCGGTCGCGCGGAGGCACATTCGCGCGCAAGAACGAACCCAATCCGCCCCGTGCCGGGCGCGCGGCAACCCGCGGGAAGGTGCGCCAATGTTCGGGAATGTTCAGTTGCGCGGCGCGTTGGCAAAACGAAGCCAATCTCCTCCCGCTCCCGGCGCGAAGGGGCACGATCGCGCCGACGGCGTACGTGCGTGCCAATCGCATGGACGCACGCCCGCCCCCCGCGTCGCGCGGCGCGGGTATCGCGTGAACACCGTCGCCCGTGCTCGGTGCGTCTGCCCGCGCTTCCGGTTTGAGCGAATCTCCCGTACTGTCGGCACCCCGATGGACCCGCGCGTCGCGCCGCATCCCGACCTGCCGCGTTACTACCAGGCCGGCGCCGACGCCGACGCCCGGCGGTCGTTCGTGCGGCGCATCTTTGACGGCACGGCCGGGGACTACGACCGCGTGGAGCGGATGATGGCGCTGGGCTCGGGCTCGTGGTACCGCCGGCAGGCGCTCGCGCGCGCGGGGCTGACCGCCGGCATGCGCGTGCTCGATGTCGCCATGGGCACCGGGCTGGTCGCGCGCGAGGAAGTGGCGCTAACCGGCGACCCGAAGCTGGTCCTCGGCCTGGACCCCAGCACCGGCATGATGGCCGAGGCGCGGCGGACGCTCACCATCCGCACCGTGCAGGGCGTGGCCGAGGAGCTGCCGCTGGCGAGCGCGCAGTTCGACTTCCTCTCGATGGGCTACGCGCTGCGGCACCTGGGTGACCTTGCCGCGGCGTTCGGCGAGTTTCACCGCGTGCTCAAGCCGGGCGGGACGGTGTGTGTGCTGGAGATCACGCGCCCGCCGCGCGGGCTGCGGCTGGCGCTGCTCAAGGGGTACATGCGGTTCGTCGTCCCGACGATCACGCGGCTCACCACCCGCCGGGCCGACACGCAACTGCTGTGGGAATATTACTGGGACACCATCGAGGCGTGCGTGCCGGTCGAGACGGTGAAATGCGCGCTCGCCGCCGCCGGGTTCGAGAAGGTCTCGCACCACATGGAGCTTGGCATGTTCAGCGAGTACACCGCGCGCAAGCCCGTCGGTATACTCCCGCGCGCCCAGGAGCGGGCGGGCGGCGACGCGGCCGCTTAGCGGACGCGCAGCGGCCCGTGCGCGCGATTACGGACGCCTCCGGCGCGTCACGCGAGGCCGCGGCGTGACGAACGAATGCACGGGCGCGTAGGAAACAGAGGGAAAGGAAGGATTCCGCATGCGAGTGATCAGGTCGGTACGGACGTCGGCGATGCTGCTGTTGGCGCTGTCGGTCGGCGCGGGCGCGGGCGGCGGTGCCGGGTGCAAGAGCACCCCGAAGCAGAACCTCGCGCTCAACGAGGCGGCGCGGCACGGGTCGCTGGAGGAAGTGCAACGCGCCCACGCCAGTGGCGCGGACGTCAACACTGTCGGCGAGAGCAACAACACGCCGCTGCACGAGGCGGCCATCTTCGACAACGTGCAGGCGGCCCAGTTCCTGCTCGAGAGCGGGGCCAACGCCAACGCGGTGGACGAGGACCGCGACACGCCGCTGCACATGGCCGCCGACAAGGGCTCGCGGCGCGTGACCCAGGTGCTGATCCAGCGCGGGGCAACGATCGACGCGATCAACGAGGACGGTCGCACGCCGCTGCACCTGGCGGTGGATTCCGGCGACCTCGAGATCGCGCGAATGCTGGTGCAGGCCGGCGCGGACGCCAACCGCCGCGACAACGACGGCCTGTCGCCGCTCGGGCTGGCGCGCAAGGACAACCACCCCGCGATCGTGCAACTGCTGGAAGGCGGTGCGACCTCGCCCGGCGCGGGCAACCCGATGGCGCCATCGGCGCCCGCGGCGCCGGGACGGCCCGCCGCCCCTGCCCGGCCCCCCGCGGCCGCCCCGCC
>DASQDR010000106.1:0-6499 GCA_035634055.1 Tepidisphaeraceae bacterium
CACGCAGCTTGGTGTCGGGCTCCCAATTGAAGACCTTCTTGATCAGCGTGTTGTCGCTGTTGCGGCCATTGACGCCCTTGGGGGCGTCGAGGTTGTAGTTGCGCTTGAGCTTAACGCCGCCGATTTCCTCGGCGATGTCGACGAGCTGGTTGATCGTCACACCTTCAGCCGAGCCCAAGTTGAGCGGCTCGTAGAAATCGTTGCTGTCGGTGATCATGTAGATGCCCTTGAGGCAGTCGGAGATGTACATGAACGACCGGGTCTGCTTGCCGTCGCCCCAGATTTCGATCTCGTGCTTGCCGGAGCGCTTGGCCTCGATGACCTTGCGGCAGATGGCGGCGGGCGCCTTCTCGCGGCCGCCTTCCCACGTGCCGTAGGGGCCGTACACGTTGTGGAACCGGGCGACGCGCGTCGGGACCTTGAAGTCCTCGCGGAAGTGGCGGCACATGCGCTCGCTGAAGAGCTTCTCCCAGCCGTAACCGTCTTCCGGCAGGGCGGGGTAGGCGTCCTCTTCCTTCAGGAAGGTCTCGCGCTTCTTCTCCTTCTGCTTCTCGCCGTTGTAGACGCAGGCGCTGGAGGCGTAGAAGAAGCGGTCGGCGCCGTGCTCGCGGGCGGCCATGAGCAGGTGCGTGTTGATCAGCACGCTGATCATGCACAGGCCCTTGTTGTTCTCGATGAACCCCATCCCGCCCATGTTGCAGGCGAGGTTGATGACGGTGTCCTTGCCTTTGACGGCATCGAACGCGGCATCCTTGAGGTTCAGGTCGGCCACCACGTTCTCGGCCTCGGGATGGACCTGATACCACTCGTTCTTGGGCTTCACGTCGACGCAGCGGACGTCCTTGAACCCCTTGCGGATGAGGTCGCCGACGAGGTGCCCGCCGATGAACCCGCCACCGCCGCAGACCACAACCTTCTTGGACTTGTCCTGCATATACGCCGCCTTAGCTGGGGAATAGGAATCGAACAGATCGTGACAAAGGGTTACGCCGAAGGACGCCCGAAAGTTCAATTATGAAGCGGGTGCGGGGGTCGTCAACCCGCTGGCGACCGCGCCGCCCGCCGCGCCGCCGACGTTGCCGCCGCACAGCCGCACCGGGCGGCGCTGCGTGGCAAAGCCGGCGTAGCTTGACGCGCTATTTACCGGACGAAGTTGCCTCGTACCACTCGATCGTCTTGCGCAGCCCGTCCTCTAAGGCCGTGCCGGCGGTGAAGCCGATTGCCTGCTTGGCGCGGCTGACGTCCAGGCAGCGGCGGGGCTGGCCGTCCGGCTTGGACGGGTCCCAGACGATCCGGCCGTCGAACCGACACAGCTTTGCCACCAGCTCGGTCAGGCTGCGGATCGAGATCTCGCGCCCGCTGCCGAGGTTCATCGGCTCGGGGCTCTCGTACTTCTCCATCGAGAGCACGATGCCCTCGGCGCAGTCCTCGACGTAGAGGAACTCCCGGCTGGCCGAGCCGGTGCCCCACGCCTGGATCTCGGTATCCCCGCGCCGCTTGGCTTCGATGCACTTGCGGATCAGGGCGGGGATCACGTGGCTGGTCTGAAGGTCGAAGTTGTCGCGCGGCCCGTACAAATTGACCGGCAGGACGTAGACGCCGTTGAGCTTGTACTGCTCGCGGTACCCCTGGAGCATCACCAGCAGCGCCTTCTTGGCCACGCCGTAAGGGGCGTTGGTGACTTCCGGGTAGCCGTTCCACAGGTCCGATTCCTTGAACGGCACCGGGGTGAGGTTCGGATAAGCGCAGATGGTCCCAACCTGCACGAACTTCTTCAGCCCGTGCTTGCGCGCGCCCTCGACCAGGTGCAGGCCCATGGCCATGTTGGCGAAGAAGAAGCGCCCGGGGTTCTCGCGGTTGGCGCCGATGCCGCCGACCTCCGCCGCCAGGTGCAGGATCACGTCCGGCTTGAAGTCGCGGTACAGCCGCTCGGCGTCCGCCTCGTGCGTAAGGTCGTACTCACGGCGGCGGGGGACGATCAGATCCGCGTAGCCGCGGGCCCGGAGCTTCTCGATGACAAAGCTGCCGAGGAACCCGGCCCCGCCGGTGATGACGATTCTGTCGGATTTCGAAACGCTCATGGAACCAACTTCGCCGCCAAGGCGCCAGGACGCCAAGACGTAGAGAGAAATAAGGTTGCTCCTACCTTGGCGCCCTTGGCGTCCTTGGCGGTTCAACTTTCTTTGCTCGCGCCTCGCGGAACTACTTCGCCGCCTGCGGCTTGGTCGACGCCGCGTCCTCTCGCGTCTGGTGGTCCGCCAGGGCACGCTCGCGCTTCGCCAGCTTCAGGTCGGCGTCGACCATCATCTTAGCCAGCCCCTTGAAGGTGACCTTCGGCGTCCAGCCCAGCTCGCGGCGCGCCTTGCTGGCGTCGCCGAGGAGCAGATCGACCTCCGCCGGGCGGAAGTAACGCGGGTCGACCTTCACGTGCTTCTTCCAGTCCAGCTCGAGCAGGCCGAAGACCTCGTCGAGGAACTCGCGCACGCTGTGCGTCTCGCCGGTGGCGACGACGTAATCGTCCGCCCGCTCCTGCTGGAGCATGAGCCACATCGCCTGGACGTAGTCGCCGGCGAAGCCCCAGTCGCGCTTGGCGTCGAGGTTGCCGAGGAAGAGCGTCTCCTGCAGGCCCATCTTGATGCGGGCGGCGGCGCGGGTGATCTTGCGGGTGACGAACGTCTCGCCGCGGCGCGGGCTCTCGTGGTTGAACAGGATCCCGTTGCACGCGAACATCCCGTACGACTCGCGGTAGTTCACCGTCTGCCAGTACGAGTAGACCTTGGCGCACGCGTACGGGCTGCGCGGGTGGAACGGGGTCGTCTCGGTCTGCGGCGTCTCGCGCACCTTCCCGTACATCTCCGAGCTGCTCGCCTGGTAGAAGCGGACCTTCTTACCGGTGTCGCGGATCGCTTCCAGGAGCTGCATCGTCCCCAGCGCGTCGGACTGCACGGTGTAGACCGGCTGGTCGAAGCTGACGCGAACGTGCGACTGCGCGCCAAGGTTGTAAACCTCGTCGGGCTGCACGCGGGTGAGCACCTCGCGCAGGCCGGTGCCGTCGACCAGGTCGCCGTAGTGCAGGAACAGCCGCGCCTCGGGGTCGTGCGGGTCGCGGTAGAGGTGCTCGATGCGGTCGGTATTGAACGAGCTGCTGCGGCGGACCAGCCCGTGGACCAGGTACCCCTTGGCGAGCAGGAACTCCGCCAGGTACGAACCGTCCTGGCCGGTGATGCCGGTGATCAGCGCAGTCTTGCGAGGCATAGTTCCCATAACCATATCAGTTTGCTCCCTGGCCCGAGCGGGTGCGCGCGCGACGCAACGGACGAACACGGCGGCGCGGCACGCGCAAGCGAACGGCGATGAAAACACTATCGGCCGGAGCAGCGGGGACATTAACCCTCGCCACCGGGCGGGACAGCGCGACACGATTCCCATTAGCCGCGCCAATGCGCCTTCACGGCGGTCGCGGCCGCTGGCGTTGCTCGGGTCGCGCCGCTGTGTTGTGCGTTTCACATCGGCGCGCGGTCGTGCTTTAATGAGGCCGCGAGAAGGAACGAAGTCGCGCCGGCGGTGTCTAGCTGAACGCCGCCGGCCGCCGCGCCCGTTGTCGCCGCCGCGCACGATGCTCAGGAAGGCATTATGACCGATCCCACGAACCACCCGTCCGACGCCGCCGCCAACACCCCCTGGGGCGCCGACCCCAACCCCGCCGCCGCCGCCGCCGATCCCGCCGCCATGGGCGCGCCCGCGACGCCGCCGACGCACCGCAAGCGCCGCCGCCGCCGGTGGCCGTGGGTGCTGCTCGGGCTGGTCGTGCTGTTGCTCCTGCTGGTCGCGCTGGCGCCGGCGCTGCTCAGCACCGGGCCGGTCAAGTCGCTGGTGGTCTCCAAGGTCAACCAGAACCTCAACGGCACGATGTCGATCGCCGACTGGTCCCTCGGCTGGACCAGCGGCGTGACCATCAACGGCATCCGCATCGACGACCAGCAGGGCCGGCGCGTGGCCGAGATTTCGCGCGTGCGCGTGCCGGCGTCGCTCATCGCCGTCGCGCGCGGCAACTACGACTTTGGCGACACCGTCATCGACGAGCCCAACCTCGTTACCTTCGAGCTTTACCCCGACGGAACGAACAACCTCGAGAAACTCGTCAAGCAGCAGCCCGACGCGAAGAAGGACGAGCCGAAGAAGGACAACGAGGGGCCAACGGAGCTGCCCGATCTCAAGGGCAAGCTCACCATCAACCGCCTGCGCGCCACGATCACCAGGCTGCCCGCCCCGGGCGAGGAAGCGCTCCGGGTGCAGGTGGACCCGAGCACGTTCGTCGTCAACATCCCGGACATCAACGGCCCGATCGCCAACGAGGGAACGCTCACCTACCGCGTCAACGACGCCCCGCCCAGCACGGTTGCCATCAACGGCAGCGTCGACGCGATCGAGGGCAACAAGATCGACCTCGAGAAGCTCGTGGCCAGCCAGGACATCAAGGTGACCAACGCCGACCTGGCGGCGGCCGCGCCGTTTTTGAAGAAGCCGGGGGAGGACGTGACGCTCGCCGGGATCGCCGACGGCGCGCTGCGAGTCAACGCCAAGGGGATGAAGGACGCGGCCGTTGAGGGGCAGTTCAACGTCGCCAACTTCGCCTTCGGCGGCACGGCCCTTAAGGGCGACGTCTACCGCAGCGGCAAGATCATCTTCCCGATCAGCGTCACCGCCGCCCCGAGCGGCGACACCACGCTGGTCACCATCAAGCAGTTCCGTGCCGAGACGGATCACGTCGTCGTGCAGGCCACCGGCAACGTCACGCAGCAGGCGCTCCAGAACGTCGCCGACAACAAGCCGCCGGGCGCCGACGGGGCGGTCGCGCTGCTGGTGCAGTCCAAGAACCTGCCTGGCCTGGTCGAGCAGCTCCGCAACACCCTGGGCGTGGACAAGGAACTGAAGCTGACCGAGGGCGACCTCCGCGCCGCCGTCGATCTGGCGCTGTCCAAGGACCGGGCGGCCGTGAAGCAGACGTTGGACGTGACGGCCGCCGGCACCAACGCCGGCAAGCCGGTTCGCCTTGAAAAAGTCCACCTCGACACCGGCCTGACCGCCATCGCCGCCGGCGGCGCCATCCCGGATTTGCGCGACGTGGCGGTCAACCTCACCAGCGCTTTCGCCACCATTAAGGGCGGCGGGCCGTCGCTGTCGAACCTTGATCTCCCCGGCACCATCGACCTCGCCCGCCTGCGCGCGCAGCTCGCGCAGTTCAAGGACATGGGCGCGCTCGATTTCTCCGGCGCTGGCGACTTCCGCGTCACCTCCAGGGGCGACCTGACCAAGCCCGGCGGCACGTCCGACGTCGCCTTCACCCTCAACCTCGCCAACGTCGCCGCCCGCGGCCTGGCCGATGGCAAGACGCTGAACCAGCCGCGCGTTGCCCTCAACACCACCGCAACCCTCGTCCGCGGCGCCGAGGGCGGCGACTTCGTCGAGCGCGTGAACAAGGCGACCCTCGCCTTCCAGTCCGGCGAGGCCAACGCGCCGGTCGTCGATGTCCTCGCCAACGCCGCCAACGTCACGCTGGCCAAGGTCGGCGTCGAGCGCTTCGAGGTGCAGCGCCTGGCGGTGCCGGACCTCGCCCGCGCGCAGCAGCAGTTCGCCGCCTTCATCCCGGGCGAGATCCGCGCCGCAAGCGGCTCGCTGGCGACGACGGTCGTCGGCTCGTACCAGAACGACACCGTCGCGTTCGACCACAAGACGCAGCTGCGCAACGTGACGCTCCAGCACGCCGCCACGCAGCCGGCCGCGCCGGGCGGCGCGCTCCCGCCGCCGCGCACGTTTCTCCAGGACGAGAACACCGACGTCAACGCCGCCGGCAGCGTCGCCCTCGGCGACGTGATGACCGCGACGATCAACGCCCTGAGCGTCACCAGCTCAAACCAGCTCGTCACCGTCAACAAGGTGGGCGACCAGCCGATGGTCCTGCGGATGAAGGGTTCGGCCATCGGCGGCAACGGCGAGCTTCGCATCGCCAGCAACCTCAAGGCCGTCAACGACGCCGTGCAGGCGATGGGCGGCGCCGCGCCCGTGCAGACCTCCGCCGGCCAGCTCACCAGTGGGCTGCTCGACGCGACCTTGAAGCTGGTCACTGACGCGCAGAACGCGACGGACATCACGCTCAACGGCGCGGTCAATAGCTTATCGGTCACCACGAACCAGCAGCCGATCCAGAACGAGTCGGTGCGCATTGCCCTCAGCGCCCGCACGCCCGCGGATTTTTCCGCGGTGCAGAACGTGACGGCGACGATCGACAGCTCGTTCGCGCGCACGCGCGTCACCGACACGAACCTGAAGCTGACGACCGGCGGCGACAACGCCCAGCCGGTCGGGACGTTCGACATGCTCCAGTCGGCCAAAGTGGAGATCGCCATCCCGGACATCGGCCGGGCGATGGCGGTGGCGCAGGCGTTTGCGCCGCCGACGACGCAGCCCGCGCCCGCCGCCGCGCCGGCGCCCGCGCGAG
>DASQDR010000107.1:0-20411 GCA_035634055.1 Tepidisphaeraceae bacterium
GCGTTCGCGGCGGCTGCGGGCGCGGCGTTCGCGGCGGCTGCGGGCGCGGCGTTCACGGCGTCCGCGGGCGGGGCGTTGCCGACAGCGGGCTGCGGCTGGTGCGGATCGAGTCCCGCCGGCGCGTCGCCCGCGGGTTGCTGCGGCTGGACCTGTGGCGCCGGCTCGACCAGCCAGTCCTCGTCGGACGCGCCGATGCGGAACGGCGTCGGCCTCCCGGCCGCCAGTCGCTCCGCCGCCGGTTTCGGCAGGGTCAGCGCGACGTCCAGCTTGCGGTCGCGCAGTCCGACGCGGAGCACGTCCTCCAGCTTGCCGACGCGCTCGAACGCGTCCGCGACCGGCGCGGGCGCCGCCACCGGCGTGACCGGCCCGGCCGCGGAGGTGGCGGTCGTGCTGCCCGGCTCCGCCGCCGGCAGCGGGCGAGTCGTCAGCAGCGTGCCGCCGAGCATCACCGCCGCCGCCGTGATGACGGCCGAACCCGTGGCGTCACGCCCGCCCGTCCATGTACTGACGATGCACAGTCGCATGGCATCCCTCTCCAAACGCTCGGCCCACTCCCCGCCACGAGTTGCCGGACCGCACGAGGATTACCGCGCCGGCGTGGGATTGGCTGCTGAGAAATTCCACGGAAAGGCGTTGCCTCCAGCCCCAAGGCGGTATCGACAGGAACCACGAATTAAAGGCAAATTGCAGCAGTCGCCCGCAACGTGCGTGATCGGATCAAGGCGGGCAGGTCGTGCGCGCGTGCGGCGCCCAACGATGCGCGGCGCCCGCCTCAGGCGAGGCTGCGGAGCTTGGCCAGGGCGGCCTGCTCGATCTGGCGGACGCGCTCCTTCGAGAGCCCCAGCCGCTGGCCGAGCTCCTCGTAGGTGGCCGGGCCGTCGCGGTCCAGCCCGAAGTGGCCGCGGAGCACGTCGCGCTCGCGCGCGTCGAGCTGGCGGAGCAGGTGCGCGACCTCCTCGCGCGCCAGGAACCGCTCGGCGGCAACCGGCGAGCGGCGGTCGGGCAGTTCCACGATCGCCTCGGCGTCCCCGGCCGACCCCGCGGCGCGGCTCGCCAGCATCTGCGGCACGCTGCGCGCGAACCCCTTCATCAGGGCCAGCGTCGCGTACGTGCTGAACTTGTGCCCGCGGTGGGCGTCGAAGGAGTCGATGGCGCGCATCACCGTCATCGTCCCGTCGCTCACCAGCTCCATCAGCGCCAGCCCCGGGCGAAGGTGCTTGCGGGCCACGCTGACCACCAGCCGCAGGTTCGCCCGCAGGATCTGGTTCTTGGTCTCGGTCGCGCGCTTCAGGTGCGACTCCAGCAGGTTGAGGTCGCGCGCCTTGGCGAAGTCGGGCTCAAGCTTCCGCCGCGCGGTGACGAACCGCATCTTGTGGAAGTTGAGCTTCAGGAACAGCGCCCGCTCGCGCGCCGGCGTCAGCAGCGGCGCGTCGCACAGCCCGGCGATCGCCGACGGCACGTCGCGCGGCAGCCGCACCTGCTCGGCGGCCGAAGCGGGCGACTCGATCGTCGCCTGCGGGCGGGCCAGCGCCTCGATCACGTCCTCGGCGTCCGCCTGGTGGTAGAGCGGGTCGTCGATGAACTTCACCTTGCGGCGGTTCAGCTTGGCGACCTTCTCCTCCAGCACCAGCCGGTAAATCATCGAGCGCGGGCGACAGGTGCGCTTGGCCAGCGACCTGATCGGCACGCCGCGGCGGAACAGCTTGACGATGCGCCCGCGCTCCTCTTCCGCCACCGGGGCAGCGGCCTCGGCGAAGATGGCGGCCGCCGGGTTCTCCGCGTCGTGCTTGCGGATGGTGTGCAGCACGGTCGCTGGCGAGCGGTTGAGCTTGCGCGCGATCCGCCGCGAGATCTCGCCCGAGCAGCACTTGCACATCGTCGCCAGCCGGCGGGCGCGGCGCAGGATCTCGTCGTGCTCGGCGTCGTCCACCTGGCTGAAGTTGGTCCCGCGGGCAACCTGGTCGCGGTGGGCGGCGAAGAACCGCTCGACGCTGCTGATCAGGAACCCCACCCGCCGCTTGCCGTCGGGGAACACGAACCGCCGCGCCGGCAAACCCTTGCGCCGCCAGCGCTGGATCGTCTTGCTGGTGACGTTGAAGCGCTCGGTCACGTCGTCGATGCTCAGCACCGGCTCGGCGATCAGGGCGGTGGCGACGTCCAGCGTCTCGCTCACCTGCTCGATCAGCAGCCCGAGGTCGTGCTGAAGAGCGGCCCCCGCCGCCTGCTCGATGCTGACTTCCTTCGGGCGGTAAGCGGTGATGCGGAAGGTGACGAAGTCGAGCGGGTACGCCTTGCCCGGCTCGATCGCGTGCAGCAGGTCCTCGGCGGCCTGAAGCTGGTGCGCGCGCGTATCCGTCGGCGTGAACTGAAGTTGCCGGGCGAGCGCAGCGAGACTGTCGATGCGATACTTCGGCACGGGCAAGGCATTATCCGCACGAGCGGCCCGAACGGTCAAGGAATAACCCCTCCCCCGCAACAGGCGGGGGCGTAAGGTCGCCGCCTTAGCGGTACGCCCCGCGTCGCCCGCGGGTCGCCACAGACAGTTCCCCGGTTCGGAGATTGGCTTCGTTTCGGCCATTTCGATTGCCCCGGCTATCTCGCCTCCACGCACGCATTCTGCGCAGCGAATGTGTCATAAAATGCTTATGCGGAGTCTGTTATAAGCGAAAGCCGAAGTTTGGGTTCGTTTTGCACTTTTGACGTGCGCGATCCTCAGCGCCCTCGCTGAACCAACTTGTCAAAGAGCCGCCGCCCTCGTCCGCCCCCAAAATAGCAACCAAAACCGGTGTCGTCGGCGGGAATCTGGCCGTCGCGGCACTTTCCTCGCGCGTCGGCGCCGCGCAAGCGATTTCCCTCGACCGCCGCGGGCCACTTCGCAACAATGTGCATGCCGTCGCGGTATGCGGGGCAGGCGGTCGCGCGCACACGACCGGGGAACCGGAGACGGGAATGAGAGGCCGGCGATGAAACCGACGCTTCGGCTGCGGCGGGGTGCAGGTCGTCATGCGGCGCGCCTCCGCGCCGCGGTGATGGCGGTGGCGTCGTCGGCGGCGGCGGCGGCGGCGGGCGTCGCGGCGGGCGCCGGCACGCCGGTCCAGTGGACCAACCCCGCCGGCGGGAACTTCGCTGACGCCGCCAACTGGAACAACGGCGCGGGCCCGGTCCCCGGCGGCGGGCATGACGCGTCCTTTGGCGTCAGTGGAATTTACACCACCACGCTGTCCAGCGACGCGAACACGGCCGGGATCAGCGTGGTCGGCAGCAACGTCACGCTGTCGCCCGCCGGCGGGGCGCGAACGTGGCAGACACCCGAGCTGCGGGCGCTGACCGGGACGCTGACGCTGGGGGCGGCGGCGGCGTTCCCACCGCCTCCGCCCGCCGGGCCGGCATCGTCCCTCACGATCAACGCCTTCAACTCCGCCAAAATTTCCGCCGGCGGCGCGCTCGTGGTGGCGGCGGGCAATGACCTGGTCGCCGGCAACGTGTCGGTGGCGTACGACAGTGGCAGCGCCGGCGGCGTCGGCACGTTGTCGGTGGACGGCGCGGGCTCGAGCCTGACCACCAACGCCATGCTCTTCGCCGCCCACCAGGGCGGCGCGGCCAGCCTCAGCTTCACCAACGACGCCTTCGCGAAGTTCGGCGGGCTCACCACCGACGGCGGCACCAACCCGTTCACCGACGCCACGCTCACCGTCGCCAGCGGCGCAGACGCCTCCTTCGCCGGGTACTTCAACTGGGGCTTCCTGGGCACGCACGCGAATCAAACGTTCGACCTCACCATCACCGGCGCGGGCTCGACTTTGGTGCAGTCGCAGGGGTTCTTCCACGTCGGCGCCGGCATTGCCGGCGCGGCGAGCAAGTCGACGCTCATCGTTACCAACGGCGGAGAGCTGGTCACCTCCGACGGCAGCTACTCGATGCTGATCAAGCCGACCGGCACGGTCGATTTCACCGGCGGGACGGTTCGCTTCCGCGGCGACATCAGCGTCGAGGGCGGAACCCTCAAGCGCAGCGATGCCGCCGGCGTGTTCGACTGGACCGATACGCGCACCCGCAACCTGAGCATCGGCGGCGGCGGGAAGGTCGACCTGGCGGGCGCGGTCACCTTCGCGCACCCGTCGACGGGATCGCTCCAGACGAGCGTCGGCGTGGCCGGCACGAATTCCAAGCTGATCACCGGCGGGCTGCTGACCGTGCACGGCAAGGCGACCGTGAACGTGACGGCCAACGGGCAGCTCGCGCCCGCGTCGCTGGCGCTGACGGGCGACACCAGCGGCGTGGCCGGACGCGTCACCATCGACGGCGCGGGCGCGTCCCTCGTCGTCGCCGGCAACACCACCGTCGGCGGCGCGGCTTCAGCAGGGCGGCTGGAACTGCTGAACAACGCCTCGGCCACCTTCGCCGGCAACCTCTCGGTCATCTCCGGCGGCTCGACCAGCATCCCCGCGATGAGCGTGCAGTCCGGGGCCGACGCCGTCGCCCAGGCGGACGTCACCCTCGGCGCCGGATCCTTCGGCCCCACCTTCACCGTCACCGGCGCCGGCTCCACCTTCACCCAGACCGGCGCCGGCAGCTTCGTCATCGGCAACGCCGCCGGCATCTCCAGCAGCACGTGGGTGCGCATCGAGACCGGCGGCGTCGTCTCCACCGGCACCGGCACGCTCACCCTGCACAGCGGCGGCAACCTCTCGACCCACAACAACGGCACGCTGAACGTCAACGGCAACATCGTCATCAACGGCGGCGGGAACCTCGGCGGCTTCAACTGGCAGCCGGGCAAGTCGCTGACGCAGACCCAGGGGTCGGTGGACGGGTTCCACGTGGACATGCTCAACCTCTCGGGCAACACGATCAACACCGGCGGGAACTTCGCGCTCTTCACGGTGGGCAAGCTCGCCCTCAAGGGCAACTCGACGATGACCCTCCACTCCGGCGCGCGCGGCATGGTCAAGTCGCTGGCGCTGGGCGCGGACGGCACGGGCGCGACCCTCTCGCTCGACAACGCGCGATTCGAGTCCGTCTGGGCGCTGCCGACCACCATCGGCGCCGCCACCGGCGCGCCCGCCACGGTCGGCGTGGGCGCCAACGCGCTGTTCAACGTCACCGGCTTCGGCACGCTCGCCGTCAAGGCAACCGGCCGGATCAACGTCAACGGCGGCACCGTGCGCGCCGAAGCGACGGCGATCGACGGCGGGGCGATCACGCTCGACGCCGGCGCCGCACTCGTCACCGGAGCGGACCTGGCGATCACCAACGGCGGCAAGATCGACCTGAAGGCGAACCGCATGGCGGTCCGGTCCGGCGACGTCGGCTCGTGGGACGGCGCCGGCTACACCGGCGTCACAGGCCTCGTCCAGCGCGGCCGCAACGGCGGGGCGTGGGACGGCGCGGGCCTTACCACCTCCCTGGCCGATGCGGACGGACCCGCCCCGCTGACCGCCCTCGGCGTCGCGCCCGCGGGCGACGTCGGCCTCGCCGGCGCGACCTATGGCGGCGTCACGCTGGCCGCCTCGGACGTGATCGTGAAGTACACCTACGCCGGCGACGCCAACCTCGACGGCAGGATCAACGGCGACGACTACTTCGCCATCGACTTCAACGTCAACTCCCCCGGCGCCCACGGCTGGGCCAGGGGCGACTTCGATTACAACGGGAAGGTCAACGGCGACGATTACTTCATCCTCGACGCCAACGTGGGTCGCCAGTCGCTGGGCGTCCTGGCCGCGCCACCCACGGGCGTCGCCGACGCCGCGACCGTGCCCGAGCCGGCCGGCCTTGCCTCGCTTGCCCTCTGCGGCCACCTTGTCGCCCGCCGGCGCCGCCGGGTGCGCCTCATCCGGGCTTGATCTGTGCTAAGATCGCCCGCCGGCCGGCCGGCAGAGGGTGGGGGCGATCCCGGGCGGCGGATCTCGCGTAAGAGACGTGGTGTTGGGGACTGTTTTCCGCCCCGGAGGGCCCGTGGCTGGTCGTCGTACGCTCGCTTCGCACGTGCGGGGGATGTTGTCGCTGTCAGTCGCGCCCGTGGCCGCCGCCGCGATGAGTTGCGCTTTGAGCGGCGGCGCCGCTCGCGCCGCTTCGGCGCTGGCGACGCGGCCGGCGGTAATGGCCTATCCGATGATCCGCGACGTGAAGGTCGTCGGCGGCCAGCGCATTAGCGCGCTGCCGATGATCAGCCCGCCGATCAACGGGTTCGTCCCGCGCGTGGTGATGGGCATTAGCACCGAGAACGATCCGGAGGACGCGCTCTACGCCGCCCAGTACAGCAGCGCGCCCGCCGCCGGCACGCAGTTGCCGCTCGGGCAGTCGCCGCGCTACGTCGTCGCCACCTTCGACAGCGGCGCGCAGTCCAACATCCTCAGCCACGATGCGTACCAGAGCTTCAACTTCGCCGGCGGCGGCCGCGCGGGCTCCAACTTCGCGCAGGTGGTCGGCGCCAACGGCACGGAGGACGTGCAGATCTCCGACGCCGTCGGCGTCTACGTCACCGGGCTGGGCAACGCCACCAGCAACGGCACGTCGATCACGGCCGTCGCGCCCGGCACGCTCACGGGGCAGAAGAACGTCTCGGTGCTGTCGGCCGAGCAGGGATCGGTCCTGCCCAACATCCTCGGCGCGCCGACGATGTCGATGTACCAGACGGTGATCCGCAACAGCGTGCCGCGGAAGATCACCGTCGGCGGGCAGACGCTGCGCAGCCCGGACGTGAGCTTCCGCGCGGTCGACACCACCATCAACGAGCCCAACGTCCCCTACGTGCGGCTCACGCTGGACGTGATGAGCGGGCAGGGCGTCTCGTCCAACGCCAGCTTCTTCCCCGACCCGCTCGGCATCTTCATGGGCCAGGAACCGACGGATAATCCCGTTGCGCCGACGTTCTGGATGAACATGTTCGCCAAGGTGAACATGGCCGACGGCGCCAACGCCGTCAGCGACCGGCAGTTCTTGTTCGACACCGGCGCGCAGGTGACGGTGCTGAGCCAGGACACCGCCGCCGAGATGGGCTTCTACTCCGCCGGCCCGGACGCCAGCACGCCGGACTTCCACGTCGAGGTGCTCGGGGTCGGCGGCGTGCAGCAGGTCCCGGGCTTCTACCTCGACCAGCTCAAGGTGATGACCAACGGCGGCCCACTCGCCTGGAGCAACGTCCCGGTGCTGGTGCTGGACCTGCCCGACCCGCGCGACAACGTGGGCTTCGTCCCCGGCGTGCTGGGCACGAATTTGTTCGACCAGCGCGATTTGATCCTCAACGGCGGGCTGACCAACCCGTCGGTCAGCCTCAGCCCCGAAGTGCAGTGGTGGGCCAACGCCGACGGCAACTGGAGCGACGCCGCCAAGTGGATGCTGGGCGTGCCCGACAGCGACGAGAAGCACGCCAACTTCCTCCGCCGCGCCACCGCGCCGCGGGCGATCACGGTGGACCAGGACTTCGCGGTGCACGACGTTCGCTTCGACAACGCCCACCGCTACACGCTCAACGGCCCCGGGCGCATCACCGTGCGCAGCACCGACCCGGACAACCCCGCGCACCTGACGGTGGACAGCGGGAGCCACACCATCAGCGCGCCGATCACCCTGGCCAGCGACGCGTCGATCGTCGTCCGCGACGCCGCGTCGGTGCTCACGATGCCCAACGACGTGACCGCCACCGGCGTCGCCCTCACCAAGGCCGGCGCCGGCACGGCCGAAATGAAGAACGTCCGCGCCGCGGCGCTGAAGCTCGAGGGCGGGAAGCTCGTCGTCCTTCAGAGCGGCGCGCCGGCCAGCACCAGCGTCGTCAACGACATCACCGCGACCGGCGGCGGAGCGATCGACCTGAAGAACAACGCCCTGATCGTGCGCGGCGCCGGCGCCGGCGGCAGCGGGGCGCTGGGCGCGTTCGCCGGCGGCAAGTACACCGGTGTGACCGGCCTGCTCGCCTCCGGCCGCAACGCCGGCACCGCCAGGGGCGCCTGGGATGGGGAAGGCATCGTCACCTCGATGCCAGCCGCGTCGCCGTCCAGCCGCCTGACCGCCCTCGGCGTCGCGACCGCCGGCGAGCTCGCCAAGACCACCTTCGCCGGCGTCAACGTCTCGGCCGCCGACGTCCTGGTCATGTACAGCTACGCCGGCGACGCGGACCTCAACGGCAGGATCAACGGCGACGACTACTTCCGCATCGACTCCCACGCCAACGCCCCCGGCGCCCACGGCTGGGCCAACGGCGACTTCGACTACAGCGGCAAGATCGACGGCGACGACTACTTCCTCATCGACAGCAACATCGCCCGCCAAAGCGCGGGCCTGCTCGCCGCCACCACCACCGGCCTGGCCGAATCGACCCTCACCCCCATCCCCGAGCCCGCCGCCGCCACCCTGCTGACCCTGGCCACCCTCGCCACCACCCGCCGCCGCCGCCGACCGGTTTGACCTGCCGCCCCGCGCGGTTAGAATGACCGGCCGTTGCGGGCGTAATTCAGTGGTAGAATGCCAGCTTCCCAAGCTGGACGTCGTGGGTTCGAATCCCATCGCCCGCTCTTGATCAGCACTTCGACGCGCTACCCCCCTGGCGCGTGAACACCGCTTCCTCGCCGCACCACTCTCTCTAAGTGCGGCCCTTCTGATCGGTTGCGCCGGCGCGACGAGTTTCGCTCATTCGCTTGCCCTTATTGCGCCCGTGACCGGCGGCCGGATTCCCGATCGGGTGTAGCGGCTCCGCCCTCCCCACGGTCGGGCGGGCATCCGCGTGCAGCGCGCCGCGCGACCGTGCCTTGCGTAGCTTCTCGCACGTCATGAACTGCGGGGCGCTCCCGCCGGTCTGGCTGATATTCAAGGTGTCTTGGCGTTGAGCAAGTTACGGGGCGGCATTGGCGGCGATGGAGTGGTCAACGTGTTGCGTGGGCTGCGTCGACGGGTCGCGTGCGCGATCCGTCTCGACCGCAAACGCCCTGGCCTCTTCGGCGGAGATGAGCTGGTCCTGGTTCAGATCAACCCGTTTCACCGCGGCATTGAACTGCACGTTCTCGCTGCCGCGCTTCACGTGGTGATAGGGCAACGGCAGCGCGACGGTGACGTGACCCTCCGGCTCCGGGTGATAGACGCGCAGGTACGTGTCGTAGAAGGTCTGCGCGG
The DNA here is from genome assembly GCA_035634055.1 of Tepidisphaeraceae bacterium. Lineage (GTDB taxonomy): Bacteria > Planctomycetota > Phycisphaerae > Tepidisphaerales > Tepidisphaeraceae > JAICTV01. Next base: position 9,109 of record DASQDR010000107.1, read on the forward strand.
TCGCGGCGTCCGCAAAGGTGACGCCGCGCCGCGGTTCGTCACGGACGGTCGTCCGGCTGACGCAACCGATGAGCGCAGCAACGATGAGCAGGGCGATGGCGGCCGACGATTTCATCGGGAAACCTCGTCAGTAAGTGGTGACTCGGGGCGTCCGCGGCGCCTGCGCCTTCCCCCGCGGGGAAAAGGTCCGATGCGGACGCGCCGTTGAAAGTCTGCCTACGGCCGAAAGGCGCCGGTAGTCTCCTCCCCCTGCGCGGCCACCGCGGGGACCGACCGGAGGCGATGCCTGTTGTGTGGGCGCTCAAGTTCCCTTCTCCCCGTTGCCGTTGGAACCCACCGCCGCGCGGGTGCTGGGGACCTGAGAACCCGGCACAACCGGAACGAGAACGATGCTGGCCTCGGCCGCATCCGTCATAATCTTTATGGGCTTGTCCGACCAGGGGCGATCGGTACGCAGTCCCGACACCCGGACGACAAACCGGCTGTCACCCTTCTCTTCGATGCGCACGGCAACGGAGGGGTCGGGGACCTCGACGGTGCGGATCTTGAACGCCTTGACCCGGCCGGGGCCGATCTCCACGTTGCGGCTGAACTCTCGTCCGTCGACGCGCGGCAATCGGATCGCCGGCGGAGTGACGGCGTAGTCGCCCGCCACCTTCCCTTCAAACCCGATGAAGATCGGAACCTCCTGGGGGTCGTCCGTCACTAAGCGTACCCGCCCGGCAATTCGTCCCAACGGAAGGGGAGGGACGGTCGACAGCGTGACGCGCGTCGGCCCGAGCTTGCCGGCCGCGGGCGGCACCACGCTGACGTCGATGTGTTCCGAACCGGGAACCACCCCAACGACCCGGAACGGAGTGTTTCCCTTGGAGGTGATCTCGATCGTCCGACTGGCGGCGGCACTCTCCAGCACGGTGCCGAACGACGCGCGTGTTGGGGTGACGGTGAACCGGCTCTGCACCTGCTCCCGGACCTTAAGCGACAAAAAGGGACGGGCAGCGTCGTTCGACTCGAGCAAGACGGTCTGCTCTCCGGGGCCGCGCAACTCGCTGGTGTCGACCTTGATGCGCAGCACGGCCGAGCCGCCCGGCGGAAGCGTGGTTGCATCTAGCTTCGCGTCTGTGCACGAACAGCCCGGGGTGACCTTGCTGATGACGACCGCCGCCTTTCCGGCGTTCGCCAGGACGAAGGCATGCTCGAGAAGCGGCCCGGCGGGGACCGCTCCGAAATCGTGCTCGGGCACGTCACAGGTCAGGCTCGGTGGTCCGACCGCGCGCCCGAGGCGGCCGGTCTTCGAGAGGACCAGATGGGTCACTGCCGCGGCGAGAAACAGAAGCGAGACAGCGACGGCGATGCGGTCCGGGCGAATCCAAGAACCTGGGCGCGGAGGAGCCATGAGAATCAATGGGCATGAAGGCGCCGCGCGGACCACGGATCCCCGCGTCGGGCGGCCGCCGGGCGCCACCCGACGCGCGAGCGGCGCCGCGGCGCGCGACGCCGGAGGACGGGAGCGCGTCGCCAACCGCGTATCACTCCGGCGGCAGCGGATCGCTCGGGCAGCACTCGTCCAGGGGGATGGCGCTCTGGGTGTTGTCGCAGCAGAACGAGTCTGAGGTGGTGTAGATGGAGTCGAAGCAGCAGCCCTCGGTGGCCGCATCGTACGGGACGCCCCCGCACGTGGGATCCGTCGGCCCGCCCGCCTGCGCGACCCTGACAGTCACGAGCGGGCCGGCCGCCAGCACAAGCACGCCCGCCGCTACGAACGCTGCCGCCCAACGCCACGAACGCGATTGCACGCTTCGCATGAGCAACTCCTTTTTGGGAAAGTGACGGCTGAACCCCACGGACGCCAAGACTTGTGCATCAACCGATGCGCCGCCGTGTGAGCGCGACACTACCGATCTAGCGGATTCGTGTCAATAGAAGAATTCGTCATTCGCCTAAGCGCACGCGAGACCACCACTTCGCGATCAACACTTACCATAATTCAGAATTCGCTTGAATTTCGTAATTCATGTCATTATGCTGCCGCGCCGTCGCCAGGGCAAAAGGTTCACCTCAATCACACCACGGGGCACGGGATGCCACCTCGCGAAGCGACCGGATCGAAGTTGTCGCGTCTGTGCCGCGCCGTTCTGATCCCGGTCGCCATCGCTGCCGTGGGTATCGGGGCCCTTCGCGCCTTCTCGGTGCCGCTCGACCGGCTGATCGTGGGCGCGCGGCCGACACTGCTGAGCGTGAGCCCCGCGCCGAAGTTCACGGCCGTGGCTGCGGTGGGCGAGGTCGTCACCGCAAGGTTCTCGCTCCGCAACGCGGGCAAAAGCCCGGTGAAGGTGCTGGGCGCCAATGTCGGCTGCCCGTGCACCAGCGTCGAAAACATCTTTCCGGTGGAGATCGGCGCCGGCGCGGAGCAGCAAATCACTGTCCACACCACGGTGAATTCCCCGGACGAGACGGGGCGATTCACGCAGGCCATTCCGTTACTGCTCGATCGCGAGGGGACGGTCCCCCCGCTGGTCGTCGAGGTCGCGGTTCGGTCCTCCCCTTGAGGTAAGGAGTCGTGCCATGTTGCAGCGTGCCATGCGATTCTTCTCAACGTCGTGCTTCGCCGTCGCCCTCATGCTGGGCGCGGTCCTGTTCACCGCGCAGCCCGCGCAGGCGGAGGTCATCGGCGTGAAGTGCCCGCAGTGCTGCGGACCGTGCAAGTTCCGGATCCTGGGCGTGCCGATCATCGAGGTCGGGTGCATGGGCAAGTGCGGCCAAGACCCCCGGTGCCTGAACATGGCGACCGGCACGTGCACGAACGTGTCGGGCGGGATCGGGTGGGGCCTGCAGTGCCAGTGCCTGGACTAGCGGCCGCGCTGATCTTCGCGTCCGGCAGGGTCCTGCGCCGGTCCGGCTTCGCCCGGCGCGGAATCAGTCAGCGAGGTGTTTGATGCACGCGATCGATCTGGATGACCGTGTCGGGCCGCGCGCGATGTTGGCCAGCTCGGCGACGGGGACGCCGGCACGGCACGTCAGCGGTTGGCGCGTCGACCGACGATGGATCGGTTCCGCCGCGTTGGCGCTGTCGATCGCCGTCTTCTGCCGAGCGGCGCCGGCCGGCGTGCTGGAAACCTTCCGGTCGGACTATCCCGCCGCCGCCGCCAGGCTCGAAGAGGCTTACAGCCACGTCAAGGTCACCGGGACGCGGACGCGGATCGACCAGATGGGGCAGTTCGCGTCGACGACTCACGTGTTGCTGATGCGCGAGGGAAGCGCCTTCCGCGCCGACACGACCGTCCTGAAGCTGAGCGCGCCCGACGCGCCGACCGGCGGGGTCTCTTCCTCCGGCGGCACCAGCGAGTTGTGCTATCGCATGTACAAGGCACCGAAGGCGACCGACTTCGCCTTTAGCTGGTTCGGGCCCAAGGAAGACTTCGAAGGCGACATGCGCCCGAAGTTGGCGCCGCTGTTCGCGCCTTACAGCCTGCCCGCGATTCGGATGGTCGACTTCCTCAAAGACGACAGCGTGAAGGTCGTCTCGGCCGAGAACGCGCAGCTCGACGGCAGGCCGGCGATCAAGGTGATCACGCACATGACCCTCAAGCCTGGCACGGCGCCGCCGCCGGGCCTGGCGGACCTTCCGCGGCCGGAGGATGCCGGCGTGTGGAAGCGGGAGTTCTTCTTCGATCCGCAAACGTGGGCACTCCTGGCGTGGACCTTGCACCCCGGGGACAAGCTGGCCCCGAGCACCGGACTGCTCCACGTCTTCCAAGGGCGCATCGCGTACGTTCCCGACTCGGTTCCCCCGCGGGTCAAGTCTTGCGAGTCGTGGATGGAGTTCCCGGGACACAACATCCGCACGAACGGCGATAAGGTGGAGGTCGAGACGATGGTCTTCGGCCCGATCCCAAAAAGTGAATTCACGGCAACGGCCGCCGGAGCAGCGAGCGTTCCGGCCGCCCATCTAACCCGGCCAGCGACCGAGCGGCCGTCGTCCGCGGCGCCTCGCGTCAACAGTGGACGCGAGGCAGGGACGGCGCCACGGACGCGCGCTGGTTCGGCGACACCCTCCAGTGGGGCGGCAACGCCGGCTGGATCGATCGGCACCCCGCTCGCGTTGAACGGAGACGGTGCGGCCGTGGGACGCAGTCGTACGTGGTTGTTCGGCGCGCTGGCGCTCGCCTTGGCGCTGGCGGGAGTTGTGCTACGCGTTCTCGGGCATCGGCCTCGAAGTGGAATGCCCGCCGGCGCGCCGCCGCCACTGCGCTCGTGATCGCCCGGATGTCGGCGCCATCCTGCGGGCGTTGCCGCCGTTTCACGTCGCGCGGGTGCCGCACGACGTGGAGTTGCAGTGTTCGACGTGGCCGCCCCTTCCGACATCATCATGGCCAAGCGGGTTAGGTCGAGGGAGGCGTGGTACAAGTATCTCACGCGTATTTTGGCGGCGGTCCTCGTGGCGGCGGCGGCGCTGAAGGCGCATGCCCTTGCCGGCGGGGCGACGGGCGCCGCGGGCGATCTCGGGATTCCCACGGCTCCCGCGATGGGTGCCGGATTAATCGTGCTCGAGGTGCTTCTCGCCGCCTGGATGGTGGCCGACACGCATCCGCTCGGCGCGTGGCGCGCAGCGGTGACCTGTTTCGCGTGTTTCGGGGTCGCGGCTTCCTACCAGGCACTTTCGGGACGAACGACGTGCGGATGCTTCGGTTCCCTGCCTGTCAGTCCGCGTTATACCGCTTTATTTGATATCGCGGCAGTCGTGCTGCTGGTGTTGTTCCGTCCCCGCAGCTCCGACGCACGCCTTGCGTGCCCGCGCTCGCGCGCTCAACGGGTCGCAGGGGTGGCCATCGCCGGATTGATCGCCGGTGCCGCCGCCACCTACGCGGCCGCGCGATTCGAGCCCGCGTCGTTAGCGGAGCTTGGTCAAGTGACGGGTTCGGGCGTGATCGTCCTTCAACCTGACAAGTGGCTCGACAAGCCCTTCCCGCTTCTTCGACACATCAACGCTGCGGGCGCGAACCTTGTGCAGGGGCGTTGGACCGTCGTCCTTTACCACTATGACTGTCCGCTCTGCCGCGAGGTCGTCGCCCGGTTGCAGGAAGAGGCGCGAGACGCCCCGGCCGGGCCGGACGCGGAGTCAGCGCGCGTCGCGCTGATCGAAATGCCCCCGTACGCGCCTCCGGGGGAAGGCGAAATCGCGGCTTCATCGGGATGCGTCCTCGGGCAGTTGAGCAACGACCGCGACTGGTTCACCACCACGCCCCTCGTCATCGCCCTAAGCGACGGCGACGTCGTCTCCGTTCGGCAAGGGAAGGACGCGACCCCGCCAACTCCCGAGCCCGATGGGCCCCGCGCGAACGCCCCAAAGGGTCGGTAGCAATGTCTCCTGCTTCCCGAGCGGAACCGCGTTTTCGTGAACGGAGGAGCAGGGATTCGAACCCTGGAGACCCTTGCGGGCCTACCGGTTTTCAAGACCGGCGCAATCGACCGCTCTGCCACTCCTCCGGCGGCTCGTGGCAGGGGAGTTTATCGCCCGGCGGAGCGGGGTCAAAGTGTGCTCGGAGTCGGGGGATGCGGAGGCGCGGCCGCCCACAGGGGGCGGGTTTGGCTGGAGACGTTGGCCGCGGACGCGCTGCCGCGGATGGCGAGTCGGCGGACGCGCCGGGTCGGCCGCCGATTCAAACCCCCGTTCCGGGGGCCGCGTCCCGCGGTTACGCCGCCAAGCCTTTTGGCCTTGGCGGGGGCGGGGGCGAGAGGTGGTTGGTGGCGGAGACGACCGGGCGGCCGGTTTGGCGCTCGATTTCGCCGCGGGTGGTGGCGATGAGGCGGCCGGTGTCCTTGGCGTCGAGCAGCAGGGCGTCGAAGCCGTGGCTGTGGCGGCGGCGGTGCAGCTCGGCCGCGGCGGTCTCGCCGAGGGTGGTCAGGGCCAGCTCCAGGTCGGTCATGTGGTCGCGAAGGTTCTGGCCCGTGCGGAAGAGGCCCTTGTAGCGCCGGTAGGACTCGACGTCCATGCCGAAGGCGGCGCGCATCATCTCGTTGGTGAGGGCGCGGAACGCCTCGCCGTCGCGCACGCCGCGGCGGTACCACTCGCCGGTCAGCTCGTGGCGGGCCGAGACGCTCCGCATGCGCTGGTCGATCCACTGCCGGCTGTGGCCGAGCTGCTCGTACTCCTGGCGGGTGCGCAGCAGGGCGAGCTCCGGGTCCTGCGCCTCCTCGAAGCGCTCGAGGGCGGAGTTGATGATCCACGCCTTGAGGCGGTCGGCGCGCGGGCCGTCGATCGCCTGCACCAGGCGCAGCACGCCGGGCAGCTCGAGCGCGTCGAGGTCAACGCCGTCCAGGGTGATGACGGTGACGGCGCCCGCGAGCGCGGGATCGCGCTGGCGTAGGTCCAGCCACAGCTCCGCGGGGTGCTCAGACTCGGCCAGGACGGCCACCAGGTCGGCGGCGACGTAGACGGTTCGCCCGTCGCTTTCCGCGTGGCGGACGCGCGGGTCCTGGAGGAGCTGCGCGAGGCCGCCCCGGGTTGTCTTTTTCTTCGCTAACATCTTTGCTCTCCAACATTTTAGCTTCAGCTAATCATACGTCGGAAAGCTGCTTCTGGCCCAGTTGTTTTCGGTGAATTTTAGGTGTCGCTTTGGGCGGCGGAATCGAGCGGGCCGAGCTTGAGCGGGAGGTCGCGCAGCCGCTGGCCGCAGGCGTCGAAGATGGCGTTGGCAATTGCCGGCGCGATGCAGATCAGCGGCGTCTCGCCCGCGCCGGCGGGGGGCAGGTCCGGGCGGTCCAGCAGGTGGATGTCGATCCGCGGCACGTCCGCCAGCCGGGGCACCTCGTACTGGTAGAACGACGCGTTGGTGACCCGCCCGCGCTCGAAGGTCGTCTGCTCGCGCAGCGTCGGCCCCAGCGCCTGGAGGATCGATCCCAGCACTTGCGACCGGCAGTTGCGCGGGGTGGTGATCTTGCCGCACTCGAACGCCTGCGTCAGCCGCCGGACGTGGAAGGCGTTCTTGGCGCGATCCACTTCCACCTCGGCGACGGCGGCGACGTACGAGCCCTTCTCGACCGCGCAGGCGAGCCCGAAGCCGACATTGGCGCGGTCCTGCTTCGGCTTGCGGTCGGCCCAGCCGAAGGCGTTGGCTGCGGCCTCCAGGGCGGCGCGCAGGCGGTCGTTCTCGAGGTGCGCCAGGCGGAAGTCGAGCGGGTCCTTCCCCGCCGCCGCCGCCAGCTCGTCCATGAAGCTCTCGCGGGCGAAGTTGTTGGCGGTCGCCGCCAGCGCGCGATACGACCCGTGCCGCAGCGGCGGGGCGGAATCGACCGCGGGCGTGCTGGGCTCGGGCACCTTGTACGGCGTCTGGATGCCGGGGCGGCCGGCGTTGATGTTGACGAAGTGCCAGCTCGTGAGCGCGCCGTCGGCCGACAGCGTCGCCTCGACGTCCATCACCGCCGCCGGGCGGAAATAGGCCCAGGTGAACTCCTCGGCGCGCGTCCAGCGCAGGGCGACGGGCTTCTGCGCCGCGCGGGCGAGGCGGGCGGCCTCGACGGCGCACTCGCCGGTGTGCTTTCCGCCGAACCCGCCGCCGAAGTCCGGCACGATCACGCGCACGTTGCTCTCTTGGATGCGGAACGCGCCGGCGAGCTCGCGGCGGACGCCGAAGGGGTTCTGCGTGGCGGTCCAGACGGTGAGCTTTCCGTCCTGCCACTCCGCCACCGCCGCCCGCGGCTCCATCGGCGCGTGCTGGACGTAGGGGACGTTGTAGGTCGCCTTGAGCGTTTTGGCGGCGGAGTTCGCGTGCTCGGCGCGCGGGTTCCGCGGCACGCCGCCGCGGGCATTCTCGCGCAGGTGGGCGAAGAGCTTGTCGCTGGGCGGGTGCCCGGCCGTTGGCTCCCACTTGGCGGATTCGGTGATCGCCTTGATCGCCCCCTTGGCCAGGAAGGTGCTGGGGGCGGCGACGCCGACGAAGTTGCCGTCGTGCACCGCGACCACGCCGTCGATCGCCCTCGCGGGCGCGAGGTCGATCGCCGACAGCTTCGCGCCAAACGACGGCGGGCGGAGGATCTTGCCGTAGAGCATGCCCGGGCGGATCAGGTCCGACGGGTAGGTGTGCTTGCCGGTGACGATGTCTCGCCCGTTGGGGCGGGCGGCGGACTGGCCGAGCACTTGCCACTGCTCGACGCCGGTCACCGCCAGGTCGTTGGGGGCAACTTGCTTGAGCGACTGCGGGTCGGACGAGGCGAAGTCGGCGTACGAGAGCTTGCGGTCGCCGGATTTTTCCAGGGCTGCGCCGTCGCGCACGTCGACGGCGGCGGCGTCGATCTTCCACTGCGCGGCTGCGTGCTGGGCGAGCATGTTCCGCGCCATCATGCAGGCGGCGCGCACGGCCGGGACGGTGGACGGCGTCGTTCGGCTGCCGGCGGTGATGCCGTCGTCGGGTGCCAGTTCGGTATCCGCCAAAACCATCGCCACCCGCTCGATCGGCACGCGCAGTTCCTCGGCGGCCGCCTGGGAAAGCTGCGCGCGGGCGCCCTGCCCGCCCTCGACCTTGCCGGCCAGGACGGTGATGGAGCCGTCCTTTCCCAGGTGAACGCGCGCCTCGACCGGCACCGGTGGCGACTGCCGCCGGCCGCCGCCGGGCACGCGCCGCCGCTGCTCGCCCTGCACGGGTTGGTCCTGCTCCTGGCCCAGCGCGGTTTTCGCGACGACGGCGATCAGGATGCCCGCGCCCAGCGCGGTGACGAACGTGCGGCGGGAAAGGCCGAAGTCGTGCCCGACGATCTCGATGATCTGGTCGGGGTCTTCCGGGCAGTCGATGCGACGGCAATTCGTGTTGATCGTGCTCATGCCTTGGCCCCCCCGATCTCCGCCGCCCGCTTCACGGCCGCCGCGATCATGGGGTAAGTGCAGCAGCGGCAGATGTGCGGGTTCATCCAGTCGCGGATCTGCTCCTCGCCGGGCTGCTTGTTCCGCTCCAGCAGCGCGACGGCGCCCATGATCATGCCGGCGGTGCAATAGCCGCACTGGAAGGATTGCTCTTCGAGAAACGCCTGCTGCACGGGGTGCAGCGCGTCTCCGGTGGCGAGGCCTTCAATGGTGCGGATCTGCCGCCCGGCCGCCTCGCGGACGATCGTCGAGCAACTGAACGTGCGCTTGCCGTCGACCAGCACCGCGCACGCGCCGCAGGCGCCCTCGCCGCAGCCGTACTTGGTGCCGGTCATCCGAAGGTCCTCGCGCAGGACCTCCAGCAGAGAGCGGTCCGGGTCGGTGGTAACCTCGTGCGGCTCGCCGTTGACGATAAGCTTCGTGACGATCGGGTCGGCCATGGGATGCCTCCGCGCGCGGGGCGCGTCGAAGTACGACGCTGCGGGACGGGAACTACTGGAGGTGCTGCTTGAGGAACGCCAGCGTGTGCTGCCAGGCCTGCTGGGCGGCCTTCTGGTTGGCGCCTTCCTTGCCGGACTGCTGCCGCAGGAAACCGTGACCCGCGCCGTCGAACACGTGCGCTTCGTAGGGTTTGTTCGCCTGCTTCATCGCCTGCTTGGTCGGCTCGACGGTGCTGGTGACGCGGGCGTCGTCGCCGCCGTAGAGGCCGAGCACCGGCGCGGCGATGCGCGCGAGCTGCTCGGCCTCCTTCGGGCCCGAGCCGTAGTAGACGATGGCGGCGTCGAGCTTCGGCTGGCGGACGGCATAGTTGAAGCTGGCGGTGCCGCCCCAGCAGAAGCCGATGCTCGCGCTCTTGCCCGACGCCGCGGGGTGCTGCAGCGCCCAGGCGCGCACGGCGTCGAGGCGCTGGGCGACCTCGTCGGGCGAGAGCTTGCGGATCTCCTCGCGCACCTTGTCACCAAGCGCCTCGGTCCCGCCGCCGCCGGGCCCGCGGCCGGAGAGCATGTCGGGCGCGACGGCGATGTACCCGTCGGCCGCCAGTTGGTCCGCCACGCCGCGCACCCAATCGGTCAGCCCGAAGATCTCGTGGATCACCAGCACGACCGGGGCCTTCTCCTTGCGCTCGGGGAAGACGACCCAGGTGCGGATTCGCGCTTCGCTGCCGGGCAGGGCGATCTCCTGCCACTCGCCGTGCCGCGGCGACTTCTCGATCGCCTGCTTCGCCGCCTCGCCGTCCGGCGGAACGACCGGCTGGGAAGTCGCCTGCCGATCCTGTGCCCGGGCCGACATCGCCACCAACAACACGGCCGCCCACGAGAGGAAAAAGTGCTTGCGCATGGGAGGCCCATTGTGCGGCGCGACCCGCTTGGCAGGCAACCCTCTTTGAAGGTGGAATCGACGAGGCCGGAGAGGAGGAATGAGAACACCAATGGACACGAAGGCGCACGAATGATCACGAATGAGTCGAGACAAATCTCACTTCAATCCTTCTTCCTTCGCGTCCATTGGTGAACGTTCGTCCATTCGTGTTCGGCTTCTCCCGGAGCCTAAAACTGCCGTGCCGTGACGAAGCGGGCGACGGCGCGGAGGCCGGCGGCGGGGGGGCCGAAGGGTTCGAGTGCGGCGACGGCGGCTTCGACGTGCTCGCGCGCGGCGGCGCGGCTGGGGTCCAAGCCGATCAGGCGGGGATACGTGTTCTTGCCGCTGCCGGCGTCCTTGTTGGTCATCTTGCCGAGCTGCTGCGGCGTGGCCGTCACGTCGAGGATGTCGTCGACGATCTGGAACGCCAGCCCGAGGTGCCGGCCGTAGTCGGTGATCGCTTCCACCCGCGTCGCGTCGGCGGCGGCGGCAAGGGCGCCCATGCGGCAGGAGGCGACCAGCAGCGCGCCGGTCTTCATGCGGTGGATCTGCTGAAGCTGCGGCAGGGCGAGCGACTGGTTCTCGCCGGCCATGTCCAGCACCTGCCCGCCGATCATGCCCGCCGGGCCGGCGGCGCGGGCGAGCTCGCGCACCAGCGCGGCCGACAGCTCCGGCGGCGCGCCGGTCGCCAGCGTCTCGAACGCGAGGGTGACCATCGCGTCGCCGGCCAGGATCGCCATGGCTTCGCCGAACACCTTGTGGTTGGTCGGCTGGCCGCGGCGCAGGTCGTCGTCGTCCATGTCGGGCAGGTCGTCGTGGACGAGGCATAAGGTGTGGATCAACTCGATCGCTGCCGCCGCCGACAGCGCCGCCGCGGACGATGGATCGCCGCCGCAGGCGTGGCAGCATTCCAGCACCAGCGCCGGCCGCAATCGCTTGCCGCCGGCGGTCAGGCTGTAGTGGATCGATTCGACCAGCCGCGGCGGCGCGCCCTGCTCGGTCGCCAGCCGCGCGACCATTCCGGCCAGGTGGGCGTCCACGGCCGCGCCGTGCCGGCCGAGCAGCTCGGTTGCATCGGCGGGCGGAT
>DASQDR010000108.1:0-50115 GCA_035634055.1 Tepidisphaeraceae bacterium
CTGGGTCGGCCCCGAGGCCGCGCCGCAGGACCTGGAGCGCTGGCGCTTCGAGGGCGTCGCCTCGCGCAGCGACTTCGTCATCGGCTTCAACCTCGCCGACGCCGGCAAGCCGATCACCCTCGTCGCCCGCTGGATGAACCGAAAGGGCGAGGTCGGCCCGACGTCCCTGCCGGTCACGACGGCGCTGGCGGCCCCCGCCCCCGCGCCGAGCGCGCAGGCGGCGTAGCCGGCCGGGAAATCCGAGTGACGAAACCAGAATGACGAATCGATGACGAAGTCCGGACGACGAGGGGCGAGTCGTGGGGTCGCTCGTCATTCGGGCTTGATTCGGATTTCGGGTTTCGTCATTCGGGCTTCATCCGGAATTCTCATTTTGGTCATTCGTCATTCCTCACCACCATGTTCTCCCCCACCTATCCCCGCAAGCCGCGCCCGCGCCCGCGCAGCGGGCGACGCCGTGCGACGCCGTCCTTCTCTCCGCCGCCCGGTTACTCCGTGCGGATCGCGTCGGTCGTGGGGCAGGGGAGCGAGGGGGGGACGGTCTGGTTCGACGGGCACGTCATCACCCTGGTGGGCGGCGGGCTGCTGGGGCTGGAGCTGAACGCGGGCGGGGGCGGGGGCGGGGGCGGCGCGGGGAACTGGATCGAGACGGAGATCGCCGACTGGGGGGACGACTACATCCTCTTCACCGCCCTCTCGCCGATCGTCGCCGGCATGGCGTGGCGCGTGCTCAGCGGCATGCCGGTGATGTGGGACGATGACCCGACCGTCACGCTCGTGGTGCCGGAAGCGGGCGTGGTGGGGTAGGGGGGAGCGGTCAGTGGTCAGTTGCCACTAGCCACTGGCAACTGACAACTGGCCACTGACAACTGGCAACTGGCAACTGACCACTGACCACTGACCACTTCCCCGCCCCTCACCCCGCGTACCGCGTCGGATCCGGCACGCCGGCCTCGGCGAAACCTTTCTTGCGTAACAGGCAACTGTCGCACCGCCCGCAGGCGCGGCCCGCGTCATCCGGGTCGTAGCAACTGTGGGTCAGGGCGTAGTCGACGCCGAGGTCGATCCCGCGGCGGATGATCTGCGCCTTGGTCAGGCGGATGAGCGGGGCGTGCAGGGAGAACGATGAAGGATGAAGGAGGAAGGAGGGCGGGGGCGCCGTTTCACGCCTTCCGCCTTCATCCTTCACGCTCGCATCGTCCTTCATCCTTCCGCCTTCATCGTTCATCCTTCCCCTTTCATCCTTCGTCCTCCCCCTCCTCCCGCCTTCATCGTTCGGCTTTCCCGCCGTCATCCTGGTGGCGAGGTTGGCCAGGCGCTCGAAGGCGTCGATGAACTCCGGGCGGCAGTCGGGGTAGCCGCTGTAGTCGACGGCGTTGACGCCGATGAAGACGTCGCGGCAATCGAGCACCTCCGCCCAGCCGAGGGCGTAGCTGAGGAAAATGGTGTTGCGCGCGGGGACGTAGGTGATCGGCACGTCGCCGGCCATGGCGGCCTCGTCGCGGTCCTTGGGGACGTCGATGTCCGCCGCCGTCAGCGCGCTGCCGCCGAACTGGCGCAGGTCGATCTTGACCACGCGGTGCTGGCTCGCGCCGAACTGCCGCGCGACCCGCTCGGCCGCCTCCAGCTCGTGGCGGTGGCGCTGGCCGTAGTCGAACGTCATCGAGTAGAGCGGCGCGAAGCCGGTGGCCCGCGCGAGGGCCAGGCAGGTCGTGCTATCGAGCCCGCCGGAGGAGAGGACGATCGCGGGGCGGCGGCGGCGGTTGCAGGTCATGGGGGCGATTGTAGCCGCGCCGCGACGCCGCGGGTTCGGCGACGGTCGCGGCGATGCGCTGCAACCTGCCTTGCGGGCGAGGGAGCGCCGCGCGGCCGTTCAAGTCTTCGATCGTCGATCGACACGCGCCGCCGCCGCCCGGCAGCGCGCTGCTCCGCGGGCACCGCGGCCCCGACCCGCGCGGCGCAGCGGGTTTCCCCTGACGCCCGCGCTTCCCCTGACGCCCGCGACGCCCGCGTTTCCCCTGACGCCCGCGCCGGTCACGGCCGGCTCTCCAGTTGCACCGCGCCAAAGGTCATGAAGACCAGCGCGTCGCCGGCGGGGCCGCGGTAGGCGCCCTGGGCGTTGCCCAGGGCGGCGGCGGCGGCGGTGAAGGTCCAGCAGTGGTCCTCGTCGCAGCGGACCTTGCGCACCAGCAGGTCCGGGACGTTGTGCTGCTGACCGAACTCCAGCAGCCGCCGGGCGTCCAGGGCGAGCGCGGGCTCGACCGAGGTGTTGCTCCAGGACCAGAGCCAGGTGCCCTGATTCGTGTCGTACGTGCCGATGATCTGCACCGGCGCGACGGCCGACGTGCCGTTGGGGGCGTCGAAGCGGATGGTGCCGGCCCGCTGGTCCACGCTCCACGCGGCGGCGTCGCCGATCTGCCAGAGCTGATCGTGCGCCGCCGTCTTCAGGCGGAGCTGCTCGGTGCCGCGGTCGACGAGCCTGCGGTACGCCTCCGGCTCGGGCGAAGGGTGGGTGGAGGGGCCGCTCGTCCGGCCGGCGCTGCCCCCGCCGGCGCTGCCCCCGCCGGCGCTGCAGCCGCTGGCGACGAGCACGAGGGCGAGCATGGCCAGGGCGCGCAGGACGTTCATGCCCGGCATCCTAACGTGGCGCCGGCTTCTCCGGGGGCACGAGCCGGACGAACGCCGGGGCGTTGCGGTCGCACGTCAGCCGGCCGTCCTTCTCGAAGAGCTCGACCACCTGGATGGAGCTGCGCCGATGCGCGTGAGTGCCCTCGTTCCCGCGCGTGCGGCCGGGGTGGGTGAAGTAGAAGAGGTAGGCGCGGTCGTCGTTGACCACCACGTCCGCGTGCAGGCCGTGCGTGCCGTCGTCGCCGCCGGTGCCGCCGGCCCGGAGGAGGTTGCCCGGCTGGCGCTCCCAGCGCTGGGCGTCGTCGGAGCGGTAGACGCCCTGGCCGTCCCACGCGTCGACGATCATCCAGTAGTGCCCCTTCCACCGGAAGACCTTCGGTCCCTCGCCCGGCTGGTCGCCCACCCCCTTGCCACGGTCGCGCCAGGTGATCAGGTCATCGCTGTCGGCGAAGTAGATCGACTTTCCGTCCGCCTCGTTGTTGTACCAGAGCCGCCACCCGCCGCCCGGCAGGCGCACGACCGATGCGTCGATGACGCGGTCGCTCGCCAGCTTCAGGGGCCGCGGGTCGTCCCACGTCCACAGGTCCTTGCTGGTCAGGTGGACGATCTCGCGCGTGCCGGTCCAATCGGTGTGCATGCCCGGCACGTACGTGAGGAACATGTGGTACGCGCCGTCGTGCTCGAACACGTCGGGCGCCCAGTAACTGTGCGGCGGGGCGCCGTAGCGGATGTCCGCGGTGCCGCGGTACGTCCAGGTCGTGCCGCCGTCGCTGGACTCGGCGATCCCGATCGCTGTGCCGTGCACCCACGAGACCCCCTTCAGGTCCGGCACGTTCGCGCGACGGTTGGTGTAGAACATGAACCACTTCCCCTCGCCGCGGTTCCAGGTGACGACCGGGTCGGCCGCGCCGTCGTGGACCGGATCGCGAAAGAGCGGCTTGGGGGCAGCCTGTGTTGAGCCCGGCGGGGTCGTGCTCGGCGGGGTCGCGCTCGGCGGGGTGGTGCTCGGCGGGGTGGTGCTCGGCGGGGTGGTGGGAGGGCGTTCGATGCGGGCAACGGTTGCCTCCAAATCGCGCAGCCACGTGGCGAGCGCCGGCGGCGGGGTTGGACCCAGCACGCTCCGTGCCCGATCCAGCGCCTCGCGCGCCTGCCGGCCGTAGTAGAGCGCGGCGAACTCACCTGACGCGGTCAGGTACGCGTCCGCCGCCGCCGCGCTTTCGCCGGTGGCGCGGAACAGGTTGGCGAGCTCATTGTGGGCCTGAGCCCCCGCCAGCGTGTGCGCCTGCCGCGACGCCGCGACCGCGTCGAGGACGCGTCGCCACTGCTCCTGCGAGCGCTCCGGGTCGCGCCCGCCGATCGCCCGCGCCAGCAGGGTCTGGGCCTCGAGCAGTTCCGACTGGTACGCCTGCGCATCGCCCACGTCGCGCGGCGGTCTTTCGACCCGGCGTACGATCGCGTCCGAGAGCTGCGCCACCGCGTCCGGCGGCACCTCCAGGTCGGGATGATCCCCCAGGACCGCCGCCGCCTGCGCCGCCGCGTTGCTGTTCCGCTCGTCCAGGGCAAACGCGGCGCAGTAACGCAGGAACGCTGGCATCGCCCGGTCTGCCAGGAGGTGCTGCTCCGCGGCGAAGGTGAGGAACTGCGATAACCTCCGGCGCCTGTCGTAGTTTTTGGCGCTCTTGAAGATGCGCTCGGCGGCGTCCGAACGGGTCAGCAGGGGGATCTCCGTGGACGCCCGCCCCTTCTTTTGCGACGGCGGTGACGCGCCCGTGGCTGCCGCCGCCGCCGGCGCGGTCGCAGGGGGCGCGTAGGCGGCGTCGAGGTCGGCGTAGGCGTCCTCTAACTCGTCGTCGGCGCGAAACCACCACGATCGCACTTTGACCGGCATGTCGCCGCGCTCGACCCTCACGTACTCGTCCGGCGACAGGCGGCGCCGCTCGTAACATCGCATCAGCGCGTACACCAGGTCCACCGTCGCATCGTCGCGCGCCCACGCGTTGATGGTGGGCTTCAGCTGCCTTTCCGCCAGTTCGACCTGCCCCGCCTCGATCAGGGTCTCGGTGAACTCCAGGTACGCCTTGAGGTTCCTCGCGCCGCGGAGGCGCAGCAGCCGCAGCACGCCGACGGTGGCGGCGTGGTTGCCGCGGTCCTCCTCCAGCGCCAACTTGTAAAGTTGCGTTGCCTCGTACAGGTCCCTGTGCCTGCCGCGCAGCTCCAGCGCCCGCGCCCAATTGTGGCGGTAGACGACGCGGTCCTCGCGGGGGACCTGCTCCATCGGCATGGCGCTGTAGGTGGCGATCGCGTCGCTGAATTTCCCGGACTTCACCAGGAGGACCGCGTGCGCGTTCAGGTCGACCATGTGATCGACCGTGGACTGCCCGGTCTTCCGGACCGGCCGCGCAAGGGTGCCCAGCCGGAGATCTTTCGCCCGCGACTGGTCCTGGTTGACCACCTCGGCCGCGGTTCGCAGCGCGGGGCTCTCCACCTCCTCGATCATGTCTTGGAGCCGGTACTTCTTGACGGTCCAGCGCGCCCGGTTGAACTCGTCCGCCGCGCCGTCGAGGTCATCGGCGCGCAGCAGCTGGTAGCCGCGTTCCAGCGCACGGTTTGCCTCGACCCGCGCCTGCTCGCGGGTCTGGGCGGGGGCGCATCCAGAGCCTGCCGCCAGCGCGAGCACGGCCGCCAGTGCAACGGGAATGGCGGGAGAGCGGAGCCTCACTGGTCACCCCCTCCACTGAGCTGAGTCGGTCCTCCCGCGCGGCGCTCGAGCTTTCGCTTGAGCTTCTGGTTCCCCTCCACGCACACCTCCATCGGCCAGCCCAGCAGCGGAAACGGGTGCGCGTCGGCCCTCACCGGCTTGGACCTCTGCTCATCGAAGGGGTCGAACTCGTAGAGTCTGACGTGGATTCCCGGCGCGGGCGCCGTAGCGTCGAGCGCGGACAGAATCCGCAACTGGCCGTTGGGCGGCTGGAGACGCAGGGCGTAGGTCATGAGGTATTCGCGGAGCTCGGCTACATCGCGGGCCGTCAGCTTGCACACCACGCGGTCGCTCCCCTGCGGTCCGGTGGCTTGGCAGATCGGCACCTCCTGCTCGATCAGCGCGTCCATGATCTCGCCGCCGAGCTGACCGAGCGCCGTCGCGCTCCACTCCTGC
Source organism: Tepidisphaeraceae bacterium (assembly GCA_035634055.1). Classification (GTDB taxonomy): domain Bacteria; phylum Planctomycetota; class Phycisphaerae; order Tepidisphaerales; family Tepidisphaeraceae; genus JAICTV01. The sequence continues at coordinate 5,783 of DASQDR010000108.1, forward strand.
ACCTTCGCCTTCCAACGGTCCTCGTCGGGAAACACCGCCGGGAAGCGAACCACCACCTTCCCGACGACTTTCAACGGGCGGGCCGTCCGCTGCCCGAGGGTTACCTCCAGCTTTGAGGTGGTGTCCTGGCCCTGGTTGCTCAGGGTGAAGTCCAGCCGCCACTCGTACACGGCGGCAGCCTTCTTGAAATCCCACCCCACGAGCTGGCGTTCCTTCGCCAGCGCCGCGACGGCGGCGTCGGCGGCCAGATCGGCATAGCGCTGGTGGACCGTTTGCCCGGCAGCATTGACGTCACTGTGATTGAGGATGAAGTTGACCCGGATCGGAGGCACCCCCACCTGCGCCCTGGCCGGGCCGCAGAGCGCGAGCACGAAGATGAGGCTGGCGGCCCGGTAGATCATGGCGGCGTCTCCGTCCATCGATCGATCGTTGTGACCTGTGGAAAGTCCTCCGCTCGCGCCGCATGGTCCACGGTGAAGCTCTCAACGGCGCGGAAGCGTCCCTGCGCATGCCCCTCGATCTCGATCGTTAGTACCGTGCCCGGTACCAGCTGCGCAACGGGACCGGCGGCCGGCTGAGCCGTGGGCACGACTGCGGTTCGCCAGCAGCGCAGCATGGCTTCCTGTGCCTCGGTTTCAGTGGGACCGAACCCCTGCTTCCATGCCTCGATCAGCCGGTGGGGGATCGGCACGTCCTGGCCGCATCCGATATAGACCGAGCGCCCGTCGTAATTGGCAACCGTCCCCAGCACGACCCGCTGGGCGCCCGGCCCGGGCGGGGCGGCCGACACCGTCAGCGTCATGGGGTTGGCGAGCAACCGCGACGTGATCACGCGCGTCGGATGAAACAGGATGATCGGGCGAATGAACGAGTGGGGAACGATCAGCTTCTCCCGGCCCCACGCGCCCAGGCGGATGCTGCGCTCCGGATAGCCGCTGGCGCGCACGGTCAGGTCGCCCCCGCCAACGATCGACCTCGGGAACCGCATCGAATCGTTGGCGGCGATGCGGTAGGTCACCCCGGTCGGTGCTGCGCCGCGGCCGGTGACCTCCACCTCCGCGTCCGCCCCACGCGCCTCGACCGTGATCGTGCCGAGCGCCGACAGCGCCCCGAGCAGCCCGCCGAACAGCACGAGCAGGACCACCGCGAGGATCCCGTTGGCGATCAGCCTGTCGTAGGCCGAGGCCCTGAGTTCTTCCAGCGAGGCGGGCGGGATCACGCGGGCGACGATGGCGAGCCAGGCGAACCCGCCCCCCAGCGACAGCCACGCCGTGACCGCCGGTAGCAGGTCGGTATAAAAGCCCAGCCACGTGAGCGCCAGCGTTCCGATCAGAACGAGCAGCGCGAGGTTCGCCAGCGCCAGCAACGGCCGGCGCTGGAGCGAACTCGCGCGTTCCTGCCGCGGGCCGCTCCGCGGTTTGGGCGCCAGCGTCACCAGCAGGAGCCCGTCACCGTGCGGTGACACGAAGCCGGCTTCACCCTGCGGCCACATGCTTCCAGCGTCGGTCCCGGCGGATGCCGCCGTCGCCGCAGGCGTGCAAGGCGGCGGTGGCTCCTGTGGCACGTTCGCAGGCATAGTTGGGCCCACGACTCACCTCCCTGGGACGTGATGCGCTGCAAGGTTAGATTCCTTCGTGGCGTGGCGTCAAGAAAAACATCCCCCCGCAGCGGGCAGCCAGGAGGTTGTTGCGAGGGGGCGCGATCCCGCTACCATGCCGGTTCAATTAACCGAAGCTTGAAGGAGTTCACCGTGAAGATTCACGAGTACCAGGCCCGCCAGATCTTGTCCGAAGCCGGCATTCCCGTCCCGCCGGCGGAAGTGGTGCGCACGCCGGAGGAGGCGGCCGACGCGTACAAGAAGTTCGGCGGGGGGATGTGCGTGGTCAAGGCGCAGGTCTACGCGGGCGGGCGCGGCAAGGCGGGGTTCGTGAAGCTGGTCAACAGCGCCGACGAGGCCCGCAGCGCGGCCAAGTTCATGCTCACCCACCGCATGACCAGCTACCAGACCGGGCCGGAAGGCGTGCCGGTCTCGGTGCTGCTGGTGGCGCCCGGCGTGGAGATCGAGAAGGAGTTCTACCTTGGCATCACCGTCGACCGCGCGCGCAACACGGTGACGATGATCGCGTCGGCCGAGGGCGGCGTGGAGATCGAGGAGGTCGCCAGGACCGCGCCGGAGAAGGTCATCAAGGAACCGCTGCACCCGCTGCTCGGGCTCCAGGGTTACCAGGCGCGCGAGCTGGCCTTCAAGCTTGGCTTCAAGGACAAGATGGCCAGCCAGGCGGCCAAGATGATGATGGACCTCTCCAAAGTCTTCATCAAGACCGACGCCTCGCTGGCGGAGATCAACCCGCTGGTGATCACCAAGGACGGGAAGCTGGTCGCGCTGGACGCGAAGTTCAACTTCGACGACAACGCGCTGTTCCGCCACAACGACCTGGTGGCCATGGAGGACGAGAGCCAGGAGAAGCCGCTGGACGTGCGGGCGAAGAAGGCGAACCTGAACTACATCGCCCTCGACGGCAGCATCGGGTGCCTGGTCAACGGCGCCGGGCTGGCGATGGCGACGATGGACATCATCAAGCTGCACGGCGCCGAGCCGGCGAACTTCCTGGACGTCGGCGGGAGCGTGACGGCCGAGGGGGCCATCGAGGCGTTCAGCATCATCCTGTCCGACCCCAGCGTGAAGGGGATCCTGGTCAACATCTTCGGCGGCATCGCCAAGTGCGACCTGATCGCCGAGGCGCTGGTGAAGGCGGGGCGGCAGATCGGCTTCAAGGTGCCGGTGGTGGTGCGGCTGGAAGGGACCAACGTGGAGAAGGCCCGCGAGATCCTCGCCGCCGCAAAGGGGGAGTTACCCACCCTACAGACGGCCAACGACCTGACCGACGCCGCCAAGAAGGTCGTCGCCGCCGTTGCGGCGTAAGCGGCGATTAAAGCGGCACTTGCGCCCAATACGCAGGCGAGGCCCACCAACGGGGTCCGTCTCGACCGCAATCCTCGCGCAATTTCTGCGCTTTTCTGTTGAAACCCTGCTGTACCGCCCGCTTACAATGCGCCCGTGGGCGGGGAAGCCGGGGCTGTGGTGGCTTCTCCGCACGTCTGTGGGTGACCACGTCGAAGGGCGATACGGACATGGGTGCGCTCAAAAGACTGATCCGCCGATTCCGCGCTAAGCCGAAGCCGGCAGCGGCGCAGGGGACGATCGAGATCCTCCGCGACGGCTTCACCGTCAGCCGGCCGGGCCGCGAGAGCTACTTGCTGCTGTGGGCGGAGATCGAGACGGTCGTCGCGTTCAAACTCCAACTCCCGCTGTCGGACCTGATCAACCTCGGCTTCCACCGCCGCGGCGAGGACGACGCCTACTACCGCGTCCACGAGGACATGACCGGCTTCGCCCGCCTGGTGCGCGAGCTGAACGACCACCTCCCGCCGGCCGACGCGATGTGGATGTTCCGCCTGGTCCAGGCCGGGCACGATGCCGAAGAAATCGTGCTGTGGCGCCGCCCGGTGCGGGCGCGGGTCCCCCAGCGCGTGCGGTGAGAATCCGGTGACGCGCGCCCGGCGTCGCGGCGGGGGAGGGCAAGTCCGGCTCGTCGCGCCGCCCGCCGGGCACCCGCCGGCCACGCGCGAGCGGGCCCCTGACGCGGTTTGCCCATCCCATAACCTTTCGCCCTGCGCAGCTTCACCGGCGGTATCGTAAGGTGTCCGCCAGAGGTGAGCGCATGGGATGGTTTCGATCGATGCTGGCCTTCTCGGCGGTGGTGTTGCTGGCGGCGGGGTGTCAGCCGAACAACCGGCAGGGGCCCAGCCGCGTCACGATGAACACCAGCGCGACCACGCGCCCGTCGTCCGCGGGCGGCGGCGGTCCTGGCGGCGCGGGGGGAGCGCCCGGGCAGCGCGTCGAGTTGATGGTGCGCGACGCCAACGCTGCAGGGATGGCCGGGTCGGTCGTCGGCCGCAATTGCCGCCTCCAGTTCCGCCGCGACGCCCTCGGCATTGCCTCCAACGCCGCCATCGGCCCGACGCAAGACTGGGGCGGGCGGATGAGCATCGAGGGGAAGGTGCTGGACCTGACCGACCAGTGGATCGTCATCGCCGCCGCTCAGAACAAGCGCTACTGCGTGCCGCTGATGTCGGTGCTGATGGTGGAAGTCCAGGAATAGCGCCCGCCGCGCGTGAAGCGCGTGCTTTGTTCATTCGCGGTTCCTCGTCGCCAGCGCGTCCCGCGCCGCCAGCGCGTCCCGCGCCGCCAGCGCGTCCCGCGCCGCTTGCTCCGGCGTTTCCGCCAGCGCCGTGAGGTGTCCCATCTTTCTTCCCGCCCGCGGGTCCTGCTTGCCGTAGAGGTGGAGCTTGACGTTGGGGAAGCGGCAGGCGGCGGGCCAGTTCGGCTCGCCGTGCTCCCATAGGTCGCCGAGCAGGTTCACCATCGCCGCAGGGCGGAGCAGGTCCGTCGCGCCGAGCGGCAGGCCGCAGACGGCGCGGAGCTGCTGCTCGAACTGGCTGGTGATGCTGGCGTCGAACGTGAGGTGGCCGGAGTTGTGCGGCCGCGGCGCCAGCTCGTTGATCATCAGGTCGCCGGTCCTCGTCAGGAAGAACTCCACGGTGAGGACGCCGACGACGCCGAGCGCTTCGAGGACGCCACGAGTGATCTCGATCGCGCGGCGCTCGACCTGCGGGGGGACGGCTGCGGGGGAGACCGACACGTCGAGGATGTGGTTGCGGTGACGGTTCTCGATGACGCCCCAGTGGGCGAACGCGCCGTCAATGCCGCGGGCGGCGACGACGGACACCTCGCGGTCGAAGTCGATGAAGGATTCGTAGACCAGCTCCTGCGCGAAAGCGCCGGCGGTGTTGCGCACGGCCGTCAGATCGTGTGCCGTAGTGATCTTCGTTTGCCCCTTGCCGTCGTAGCCGAAGCCGGCGGTCTTGAGCACGCCGGGGATGCCCAGATCGCGTGCGGCGCGGTCGAGGTCATCCGCGGCGCGGACGGCGCGGAAAGGCGTGACGGGGAAGCCGTGGTCGCGCAGGAACGTCTTCTCCCGCAGCCGGTTCTGCGTGGTGTGCAGCACGTGCCCGCCGGGGCGGACCGGCGCGAACTCCGCCGCCGCCTCGGCCGCGGCGGCCGAGACGTTCTCGAACTCGAACGTCACCACCCTCACCCGCCGCGCGAAGTAGCGCACGGCGTCGAGGTCATCGTAAGCGGCGACCGCCTCGTGGTCGGCCACCTGCCCGGTGGGCGTGTCGGTGTCGGGCGAGAGGGTGTGGACGCGGTACCCCATCCGCCGGGCGGCGATGGCGAACATGCGCCCGAGCTGCCCCGACCCCAGCACGCCGACGGCCGAGCCGGGCAGGATCGGCGTCGCGGAAACGGTGGCCGGGGCGGGCAAGGACATGGCGGCGGAGTCTAGCAGAACCGCGGTTCAGGTCAGCGTCAGCGCCCGCACGTCGCTGGTCTGCTTGTCGCGGAACTGCGCGAGCTTCTCGCGCAGCGCCGGGCGCGTCAGTGCGAGGATCGAGACCGCCAGCAACGCCGCGTTGATCGCGCCCGCCTTGCCGATGGCCAGCGTGCCGACCGGCACGCCGCCGGGCATCTGCACGATGGAGAGCAGCGAGTCCATCCCCTTGAGCGCGTGCGACTCCACCGGCACGCCCAGCACCGGCACGGTCGTCTGCGCCGCCACCATCCCCGGGAGGTGGGCCGCGCCGCCCGCGCCGGCGATGATCACCTGGAGCCCGCGCGGCTCGGCCGACGCCGCGAACTCCGCCATCCACGCCGGGGTGCGGTGTGCCGAGACGATCAGCCGCTCGTGAGCGACGCCGAACGCTTCAAGGGTATCGGCGGCGTGGCGCATCGTCTCCCAGTCGGAAACAGAGCCCATGATGACGGCGACGAGCGGGCTGGCGGGTGGTGTTGGCATCGTGTTCGGCTATGGGTTGGCGGGCATCGCCGCCGCCGGCGCCTTGCGGCCGCGCGGGGTGCGGTCGAAGTGGGCGTCGAAGCTGACGAGGGTCAATCCCTCGCGCTCTGCAACGAGATACTGAAACGCGTCGTCGAAATCCAGGTCGAGCGAGGCCCCCGTGGCGATCACTTCCGGCAGCATGGCCAGGGGCAGGTCGAGCACAGCGACGGCGTGGCGCAGCACGATGTCTGCAACGAAGGGCGCGTACAGGTCGCCCGCGCCGCGACGCACGAGAACGACGCCGATCGAATGCAGCGCGAAACGAGAGATGGCGTAGTCCGCGGGCGACGTCGCGGAAAGGAAGGCCCTGCCTTCGGCGGCGTTCGACTGATTGAGGAGAACTTCCAGCCAGACGCTGGAATCGACGAGGAACCTCATCGCGAAAGCTTTCGCTCAGCGGATTCGGCCATGATGTTTAGCGCGTCGTGGGCAGCGTCCACGCCGGAGGCGTAGAACTCCTTCAGTCCGGCAGCGCCGCCCGCCCAATCCAGGGAGAGTCGCTTCTGTGGATCCACCGGTGTCGCGGCGGGACGTCGGGCTGCCAGGAACTCCGCGAAGTCGGCAACCTTCTCGATCTCATCGTCGGGGAGCTGCTGGAGCGCTTTGGACAATCGTTCAGTCATAGCCTTCGAGCCTCCGCCGTCCATTATACGGCGCAGAGTGCGTCGTCGCCGCCTCGCTTCACTCCCCCGCGGGCCGCATTGGCGTCAGCGTCACCGGACCGAGCAGGCCGGAGGGGGTGACGTCCCAGCTCGACGCGTCGAACGGGCGGTAGCCGATGTTGACGAAGTTGATCTCTTTCATGATCCGCCACTTCACGCCGCGGCGATCAAGGTCGCGAACGCGGTTGGCGGCGAGGTTGGTCACCTCCACCTCCAGCAGGTTTCGGGCCGGCTTGAGGTGCCGGCCGTCGAGCGTGACGCGGAAGGGGAGGGACCAGAGGGTGCCGACGGGCCGGCCGTTCAGGGAGACGCGGGCGGACTCGCGCACGTCGCCGAGGTCGAGCAGCCACTCCTGCCGCGCCCCCGCCTGCGCGGCGGGCGGCGCGTCGAACTCCAGGCGGTAACGGGCGGCGCCGGAGAAGCGCTCGGTTTCCTCGCCGCCGGCGTCGGCCCACGAAATGAGCTTATCGAGCTTGAGCGGCGGCGGCAGGGCGGGGCCACCCTCGGTGAAGTTCACGTCCCACGTGCCGGTCAGGGCGACGACGTCGCCGGCAGGCTCCCGGTACTGCCACAGCCTTCGCTCGGCGGTGACCGGATTCGTGAAGGTCCGCAAGAGGATCGACTCGCCCGGCGCGAGCTGGAGCCGCACGCCGTTCGATTGCAACGGCGCGCTGCCGCTGCGGCCGGTGAGCGGGTCCATCATCTCGGCGGCGGAGGCGGCGTCGGCCAGCTTCACCACCTCGTCAAGCGGCTTGTCGGACAGGTTGGCGAAGAAGTACGAGTGACCGCCCTCGGCGGCGCCCTCGTGAGCACGGCGGATGAAGCCGACGTTTCGCTCGGCGATCGGCTCGCGACGGGCGTGGGCGGCGCCCAAGGCTTCTTCCAGTTGATCGGCCGCGACCACCTTGGCCGAGCGCGTCGCCTCGGCGAGCTTGGCGCGGCGATCGGCAAGGTTGGCAAAGCCGGGAACGTCCGACGGCGCGGCCGCCCCGACGTACAGCACCGGCACGCCGCCGGCCGCCAGCTTCTTCAGTGCCTCGGCGGTTTCCGGTCGCAGGTATTGGCATGGCGGGACGATGACGGCGCGGTAATTCAGCTTGCCGGCGGCGGCCGCGGTGGCGAGCTGCGCGTCGGAGGCGAAGTCGAAGGCATAGCCGCGCCCCTGGAGCCGCTGCGCGAGCTGGCCGAACGGGCTTTCGAGCAGCAAGTCGGTCTTGTGCATCGAGAGCCGCAGTTCCGTCCCCGGCGCCTGCATCCACAGGTCGGAGACCGGCCAGTAGATCAGCAGGTCGTTGTCCGCCTTGCCCGATTGCAACACCGCCTGCACGCGGGCGACATAGGCGTTGAAGGCGGGCAAGTCGCGCCAGATCGGCATTTGCGGCGCGTACTCGACCGACGCGTAGAACTGCCACCCGGGCCAGGCGGCGTCGGCGGGGGAGAAGCACGTGCCGTGGTAGAGCACGTGGTTGATCCCGCACAGGAACATCTGGTCGACTTCCGGCTTCATCATCGCCAGCGACGACTTGAAGTGCTCGCGCAGCCAGGTGAACGTCTCGCAACTCACGAGGTTCTTGCCCGTCACGTGCGCCGCGGAGGCGGCGAAGCGGGCCATGACCGGCTGCGGCGAGTCGCGGCCGATATCGCGCTCGTCGCGGCGATAGCCGGGGATCGGCAGCGGCGTCGAACCGAACGTCTCGGTTTCGGGAATGTCGGAGCCGGCGTAGAGGTCCAGCAGGTTGCCGGGCGAGCCGTGCGCCTGGTTGCGCGCCTTCCAGCCGTTCTTGTGGCACCACTCGACCCATGCCCTCATGTACGCGCCGTGGGCCTCGTCGAGCGTCTGGCGGTAATCGTGCTTCACGCGCGCGACGGTGTCGGCGTCGCCCTGCCCGAAGAACGCCGCGGACTGCTCGCGCAGGTCGTAGCCGCGGGACTGCTTGAAGCGGTCGAGCAGGTCGGGCGAGAAGTTGCCCATGTACTCGAAGGAATCGTGGAACTGCGAGCGGATCAGGTCGCGCGGGAACTTGGCGAACGCATCGTCGAACGGCACGAGGTAGCGCTGCATGGCGCCTTCGGAGAACGGGTTGAGCACGAGCCCCGCGCCGCCGGGTGAGGCTCGCTTCACCTTCATGCCGGTGGGCTGGGATTCGAGGGCGCTGCCGTTGCGCGGCAGGCGCGCGTCGGCGTCCGCTTCCTTCACCCAAGGCCCGCCGAACGGCCAGCCGGTGCCGGTCGCCATGTCGAGCTGCATCCCCAGCCGCTTCGCCTCCGTGGCGGCGTGCTGGAGCACCTCCATGTGCTTCGGGGAGAGGAACTCGATCTCGCGATGGTCGGCCCCCTGGATGCCGTAGATGGGCGTGATCTCGACGCCGCCGAAGCCGGCGGCGGCGATCTGCTCGAGCTGCTGGGTGAGGCTCGCCTTGTCCACCGCGTTGCCGGGCCACCACCAGCGCGTCCACGGCTTCTGCTCGCCGCGGACCGCTGGCCAGACGCCGGCGCCGGGGGTGGGCTGGGTCGCTGGATCGGGAGGTTGCGCGGCCAAGGTGAGCGTGGTGAGGGTCAAGACCGACCAGCAGCAGAGGATGGCGTTTCGCACGCGCTACAGCATGAACTGCATGTAGCGCACGTGCAACCAGCGATCGAACTTGAAGCCGACCTCGCGCAGGCAGCCCGCGTCCTGAAAGCCGGCGGCCGCGTGCAGGGCGACGCTGGCCGGCTGATCGGCGTCGATCAGCGCCACGATCGCGTGGTGCCCGGCGTTGCGCCCGCGGGCGATCAGGTCCGCCAGCAGCATGCGCCCGATCCCGCGGCGCAGGTGCGCGGGCGCGACGTAGACGGAGTTCTCCACCGTGCGCCGGTAGGCCGAGCGACGGTGGAAGGGCGAGAGCGACGCCCAGCCGAGCACTTCCTCCTGCGCGACCGCGACCGTGATCGGATGCACCCGCGGGTCGTGCGCCGCGAACCACGTCGCACGCTGCTCCAGCGTCTCCGGCGCCTCCTGGTAGGTGCTGGTTGAGTGCAGGACGTAGTGGTTGTAGATGTCGTTGATGGCGGCCAGGTCGTCGCGCTGGGCCTCTCGAACGGTGACGGGGAACATTCAGCGCCTCCCGGGCGAGCGGATGACAGCGGGCGGCGGCGGTCACGTCGCGGCCGGGAAGCCTTCGCGCGTGAAGGCGCCGTCGACGTTGATCTTCGTCCCGTCGATCTCGACGTAGCCGCCCTGGCGGAGGTCCACCACCATGTCCCAGTGCAGGCCGGACTCGTTCGTGTTGCCGGTCTCGGGGTAGCCCGCCCCGAGCGCGAAGTGGACGGTCCCGCCGATCTTCTCGTCGAACAGGGTGTTCTTCGTGTAGCGGGTGATCTGGTAGTTGGTGCCGATGGCGCACTCGCCGAGGAACCGGCTGCCGGCGTCCATGTCGAGCATGGAGAACAGGAAGTCCTCCCCCTTGGCGGCGCTGGCGGCGACGACCTTGCCGTTGCGGAAGGTGAGCTTGACGCCGTCGCACTCCCGCCCGTGGTGGACGGCCGGGAAGCTGAAGTTGATCTGCCCGTCCACGCTGTCGATAACCGGGCCGGTGAAGACCTCGCCGTCCGGGAAGTTCTCGTGCCCGTCGCAGTTGATCCAGGTCATGCCGCTGACGCTCAGACGGACGTCGGTGCCGTTGGCGGCGACGACGCGGTAGTCGCGCTTGCCGCCGAGGAAGTCGACGAGGCGCTGCTGCCGCGCGCTCACCTGCCGCCAGGCGGCGACGGGGTCGGGGCGGTCGAGCAGGCCGGCGCTGAAGACGAAGTCCTCGTATTCCGCCAGGCTCATCTCCGCGTCCTGCGCCGACGCCTGCGTCGGGTACTGCGTGCCGGACCACCGCAGCGCGCCGCTGGCGGCGCGCTTCATGAAGGTGTCCATCAGCGGCTTGCGCGCCGCCTGCGACAGGCCGAGCCGCTTGGGGTCCACGTTGCTGAGCGAGCGCGTGTTCTCCTCGCCCCAGATGCCGATGGAGCAGTCGATCCGCTCGTACTCGAAGAGGGTGACCGGGTTGAGGTACCTGAGCTGCGCGTCGGAGCCGTGCTTCAGGGCAATCTCGCCCAGCTCCTCCGGCGCGGTGCGAACCATCGGGTGCCCGCCGGCCGCGAGCACCTTGCGGTAGATCTCCACGATCAGCGGCGACGCGACGTGCGGCCCGCTGATGCGGACGAGCTGGTCGCGCTTCACGCCGATGGAGTAATTGACGAGGACGTCGGCCAGTTTTTCGAGCCTGGGATCACGCATCGGCGGCGATCTTAATCGGCGCGGCGCGGCGGGCAAATTACGCGCGGGTGCCTTTGGCGGCGCAACGGGCGCACCTGTGGTCATCAATTGACGCGGCCGCCGCCATCTGGGGACAAATTGGCGCGTCCGGGGTTGCCACCCGAGCGTCGCCCTGATCCGTCGGAAAGCTCCGCGTCAGAATCCGGCGGATGCTGGACGTGGCTGGCCCGAGCTTTGCGATCCACTTCACATGGCGTTGTGCCATGATTCTTCAAGTGGAGGTTAACGATGTTCGGACTGATCAGATTGGCGTTCTACGGCCTCATCGGCTACGCGCTGTACAACCTGTACCAGGGCTTCAGCACCGGCGAGTTCCAGCAACGCTTTGGCGCTCAAGCCAGCGGCGGCGGCGGCGGGTCGCAGGGATTCGGTGGCGGCGGCGGCGGCGGCGGTGAAGGCCGCGCCAGCAACATGACCGGCGCCGGCGGCGGCATGACCGAGCAGACCCAGGACTTCGACGGCGGTTCGACGCCGCACCAGGTCGGCCGCGGCGTCACGATGTAACGCGCCCGCTCGCCTCGCGCAAAAACCCATCGTCCGCCGACTCTCCCGTCTGGCCCGCCGTACAATCGCGCGGCCTCACGGGAAGGAGCTTCATGCAGATCGGCTTCGTCGGGCTTGGAAAGATGGGTGGGAACATGGCCCTTCGCCTGGCCGTCGGCTCTCCCGACGGCCAGGTGAAGGGCGTTCATTCGGTGGTCGGCTTCGCGCGCGACCCCAACGCGGCGCTCGAAGGGGTTGCCGGCATCGAGGTGGTGGACTCACTGGAGGAGATGGTCCGCCGGCTCCAGCCGCCGCGCGCCGTGTGGGTGATGGTCCCGGCCGGCAACGCCACCGAGGCAGTCATCACGAAACTGTCCGAGCTCCTCCACGGCGACGGCCTGATCGTCGACGGCGGCAACAGCTACTTCAAGGACACCCTGCGCCGCGCCGAAGGGCTCGCCAAGCGCGGCATTGGCTTCGTCGACGTCGGCACCTCCGGCGGCATCTGGGGACGCCAGGAAGGGTACTGCATGATGGTCGGCGGGGCGGCCGAGCGCGTCGAGCAGCTCCGCCCGATCTTCGATACCCTCGCACCGCGCGAAGGGTGGTCGCACGTCGGCCCCAGCGCGGCGGGGCACTTCGTCAAGATGATCCACAATGGCATCGAGTACGGCCTGATGGAGGCCTACGGGGAAGGGTTTGAGATCCTCCGCCGCGGGCCGTTCCCCGTCGACCTTTACAAGGTCGCGCGCGTCTGGAACCGCGGGAGCGTCATCCGGTCGTGGCTCCTCGAGCTGGCCGAGGAGATGCTCAAGGAGGACAGCACCCTCCAGACCATCCAGCCCTACGTCGAGGACAGCGGCGAGGGACGCTGGACGGTGACGGCGGCGATCGAGGAGAACGTGCCGGCGCCCGTGATCGCGGCGTCGCTGTTCGCACGTTTCGAGTCGCGCGACAAGGAAAATTATTCCGCCCGCTTCTGCGCCGCCCTGCGCAAGCAGTTCGGCGGGCACGACGTCCACTTCAAGGATGTCACCACCAAGACCACGCCGGACCAGCGCCAGTTGCAGGCGGACGGCTCGTCCACCGGCGATGGGAAGCATTGAGCGCCGCAGATGAACGCGCAAGGCGGTGGAGCGATTGTCAGTCCGTTTCATCCGAGACTCATCCCTCTTACCGATCCGCGTTCATCCGCGGTTTCACTGACTTCCGCCAAGCCGCGACCGTGACTACAGTTTCCCCATGCCCACCGCCCCCTCGTGCGCGATCGTGATCTTCGGCGCCAGCGGCGACCTTGCCCGCCGGAAGCTGATCCCGGCCATCTACGAGCTGGCGAAGGAGGGGCTGCTCGACGAAAAGTCCTACGTCCTCGGCTACTCGCGCTCGCAGATGAGCGACGAGCAGTTCCGCAAGAGCGCGCGCGAAGCGGTCGAGAAGCACGCGCGCAGCGACTTCGACGAGGCGGTCTGGAAAAAGCTTGAGCCGCGCCTCTACTACACGCCCGCCGACTACGGTTCCACCGACGACCAGTCGCGCGCGCGCTCGTCGCTGAACCGCCTGGACGAGAAGTTCGGCAGTAGCGGCAACCGCCTGTTCTACCTGGCGACCCCGCCCGACGCGTTCGACAACATCATCGGCTGCCTCGGCGAGCAGGAGCTGGTCCACAAGGGCGCCAACAAGGACCCGAAGATCTGGCACCGCATCATCATCGAGAAGCCCTTCGGCCACGACCTGGCGAGCGCCAAGTCGCTGAACGATTTGCTGCACAAGTATTTCGACGAGAGCCAGGTCTTCCGCATCGACCACTACCTGGGCAAGGAGACGGTGCAGAACCTGATGGTGCTGCGGTTCGCCAACACCATCTTCGAGCCGATCTGGAGCTACAAGTACATCGACCACGTGCAGATCACGGTGGCCGAGGAGCTGGGGGTCGGCTCGCGCGGCGGGTACTACGACAAGAGCGGCGCCCTGCGCGACATGGTGCAGAACCACATGTTCCAGCTCATGGCGCTGGTGGCAATGGAGCCGCCGGCCGGGCTGGACGCCACCAGCATCCGCGACGAGAAGGTGAAGGTGTTCAGGTCGGTCCGCCCGATCCGAGCCAGCGGCGTGGACGACTACGCCGTGCGCGGGCAGTACGGCGGCGGCGAGGCGCACGGGCAGCGCACGCCCGGATACCGCGCCGAGGAGGGCGTGCCCAGGGAATCCGCCACCGAAACCTTCGCGGCCGTCAAGCTGTTCATCGACAACTGGCGCTGGAGCGGCACGCCGTTCTACCTGCGCACCGGAAAGTTCCTGCCGGAGAAGCTGAGCGAGGTCGTCGTGCGCTTCCGCTCCCCGCCGCTGGCGCTGTTCCAGAAGCAGTGCGAGTCGCCGGTCTACCCCAACGATCTGATCATCCGCGTGCAGCCGGACGAGGGGATCAGTTGGCGGATGAACGGCAAGGTGCCCGGCGGACAAATGAACATCAAGCCGGTTGCGCTGGACATGTTCTACAAGACCACGTTCCAGAAGGAACCGCCCGAGGCGTACGAGCGGCTGATCCACGACGCGGTCACCGGCGAGCAGACGCTGTTCATCCGCGGCGACGAGGCCGAGGCCGCGTGGGCGGTCATCGATCCGATCGAGCAGGGGTGGCAGCAGTCGAAGCTCGCCCCACAGGAGTACGCCCCCGGCGCCTGGGGCCCGAAGCGCGCCTTCGAACTGATCGAGCAGGACGGCCGCCGCTGGCTCCACGCCAACGGCGACGAGGCCGAGCCGATCGTCGCGTGCACGCTGTGACTACGACCCGCTTCTGGCGTGCGCGGCGCGCGGCGACGTGCTCCGGTGCTTGTTCCAGGCTGCCCGCGCGGGCGGTCCCGGCGTCCGGGGCACGGGCGGGAGCGGGCGGACGCGCCGGTGCGCCTGTGCGGGACGACCCATTCCACCCGATCGGCCGCACGCCTTGACGCCCCGCGCCTCCGGCACAAGAATCGCCGCACCCGGCGCGCCCGCGCGGTCGCGATGACGTGCTGGACGATCCGCCTCCTGCGGAAAGGACCCGATGCCACCCCCGCCCCGCCCGACGCTCGATCACCCGGCCCTCGCGCCGCTCAAGGCGAAGTTCCCCGACGTCCGCTTCCTGGTCGGCGAGTTCCGCGGCATGGTCACCGTCGTCGTCCCGCGCGAGCAGATCCGCGCCGTCTGCACCTTCCTGCGCGACGAGCCGGGCCAGCGGTACGACATGCTCGCGGAGCTCAACGCGGTCGATTACCTCAACTACCCCGGCGCCCGCCACCGCTTCGCCGTCAACTACGGGCTGACCAGCGTGGAGAGCAACACGCGGCTGTGGCTCAAGGTCTTCCTCGACCCGACTCAGGACACCGCGCCGCGCGCCGCCGCCTCTGCCGTGCGCGACGAGGAGATCCTCGAGAGGGGCGACCCCGGACTGAAGGTCGACAGCGTCACCCCCGTCTGGCCCGGCGCCGAGTGGATGGAGCGCGAGCAGTACGACATGCTCGGCATCATCTTCGTCGGCCACCCCGACCTCCGCCGCGTCCTCACGTGGAACGGCTTCGGCAGCTACCCCCTGCGCAAAGACTATCCGCTGCGCGGCGTCGGCGAGCGCGAGGACTACAAGATCGTGACGCGCGAGGGGGCGTAGGCGAGATGAACAACCGAAAGCGGCTCATGCGGGTGATGGCTTCGCCCGCGAACGTGCGCTTCGGTGACATGGTGACGCTGGCACAGGCCTTCGGCTTTCGGCTGCTCCGCACGTCCGGCAGTCATCACATCTTCGCGCGGCACGGGATGCCTGAGCAACTCAACCTCCAGGACGTCAGGGGCAGGGCAAAGCCCTATTAAGTCCGGCAGTTCCTCAAGCTGGTCGAGCGGTATAACTTGGCTCTGGAAGACGAATGAAGGACTACCACATCAACATTTTCTACAGCGATGAGGATGGCGGCTACATTGCTGACATCCCGGACCTGGCATCGTGCTCGGCGTTCGGCAAGACGCCGCAGGAAGCGCTGAAAGAAGTGCAAGTTGCGAAGAAGGCGTGGCTGGCGGCAGCCAAGTCGGCGCGGCGGCGGATCCCCAAGCCGCGCTATCGCCCGGCAATCTACCAAGCAGCATCGTGATCTTATGATCTACCGCCCCCTCGGCCGGACCGGTTGGAACGTTTCGGAAATCTCCTTTGGCGCCTGGGCCATCGGCGGGGCGTGGGGGGACGTGTCGGACGATGAGTCGGTGGCGGCGCTGCACCGGGCGATCGACCGCGGCGTTAACTTCATCGACACCGCCGATGTCTACGGCGACGGGCGAAGCGAGCGGCTCATCGCCCAGGTGAAGGCCGAGCGCCCGCGCGACCCGATCTACGTCGCCTCAAAAGCCGGGCGGCGGCTGCCGAAGCAGGTGAGCGAGGGGTACAACCGCGAGAACCTGACCGGGTGGATCGATCGCAGCCTGAAGAATCTGGGCACTGACGCCATCGACCTGCTGCAACTCCACTGCCCGCCGACCGAGGTGTACTACCGCCCGGAGGTGTTCGGCGTGCTCGACGATCTCGTGAAGCAGGGGAAGCTGCGGTTCTACGGCGTCAGCGTGGAGAAGGTGGAAGAAGCGCTCAAGGCGATCGAGTTCCCCAACGTCCAGTCGGTGCAGATCATCTTCAACGCCTTCCGCCACCGCCCGGCCGAGACCTTCCTGGCGCTGGCGAAGCAGCGGAAGGTCGGCGTCCTGGCGCGCGTGCCGCTGGCCAGCGGGTTGCTCAGCGGCAAGATGACGCGAGACACGAAATTCGCCGCCGACGACCACCGCAACTTCAACCGCCACGGCGAGCAGTTCGACGCCGGCGAGACCTTCAGCGGGATGGGCGGCCACATGGACGAAGCCTTCGCCGCCGTGGAGGAGCTGAAGAAACTCCTGCCGCCCGGCGCGACGCTCGCGCAGTTCGCGCTGCGCTGGATCCTCATGTTCGACGGCATCACCTGCGCCATTCCCGGCGCCAAGCGGCCCGACCAGGCCGACGCCAACATCGCCGCCGCCGACCTCCCGCCATTAACGGCGGAGCAGATGCGGGCGGTTCAGGCAGCCTACGAGCGGTTCGTGAAGCCGCACGTGCACCAGAGGTGGTGAGGGGATGAGAAGGGCAATGGAAATCAGAATGACGAAATCAGAATGACGAATCAATGACGAAGCTCGAATGACGAATTGTGCAGCCCGTAGCCCTCGATTATCCGCCGGCGATCGCTCGTTCAATCGTCATTCATCATTCGTGCTTGATTCGTCATTCTGATTTCGTCATTCTGATTTCCCGCTCATTCTCGTTCTGATCTCCCGCCTCTCCTGCTGCTAGAATCGCCGCACTGATGTTCGAAACCCTCACCCAGCGCCGCTACCTCCTCCCGTTCAAAGCCTCGCGCCTGCCGCAGCAGTTCACCGACGTGCTGATCATCGGCGGCGGCGTGGCGGGATTGCGCGCGGCGATCGCGGCGTCGGAGTCGGCGGAGGTCCTGCTGCTTACGAAGGACACCATCGACCAGTCCAACACCTGGTACGCGCAGGGCGGCATCGCGGCGGTGCTCCAGCCGACCGACTCGATCGAATCGCACATCGAGGACACCAAGGTTGGCGGGGCGGGGCTGTGCGACGACGAGGCCGTCCGCATCACCGTCACCGAGGGGCCGCAGCGCGTGCTCGAGCTGCTGGAGTGGGGGGCGCACTTCGACAAGAAGCAGGGGAACGCGCACGGCCTGGCCTTCACCCGCGAGGGCGGGCACTCGTTCGCGCGCATCCTGCACGCTTACGGCGATGCGACCGGGCGCGAGCTGGCGCAGACGCTGATCAACACCGTCCGCGCCCGCGAGCAGATCCGCGTGTCGGAACACAGTTTCGCGATCGACCTGTTGACCACCGAGGGCCGCTGCCTGGGGGCGCTGGCGTACATCAACAACACGCTCAACGTCATCTGGGCAAAGCGGACCATCATCGCCAGCGGCGGCGCCGGGCAGCTTTACCGTGAGACGAGCAACCCACCGATCGCGACGGCCGACGGGCACGCGATGGCCTATCGCGCCGGAGCGGCGATGCAGGACATGGAGATGGTGCAGTTTCACCCGACGACGCTCTACGTCGCCGGCTCCAGCCGCGCGCTGATCACCGAGGCGGTGCGCGGGGAGGGGGGCTACCTGGTGGACCGCAACGGGCAGCGGTTCATGTTCGACTACCACAAGGATGGCGAGCTCGCCCCCCGCGACGTCGTCAGCCGCGCCATCGTCGAGCAGATCCGCAAGACGCACTTCACCCACGTCTTCCTCGACGCTCGGCACATGCCGGCGACGGAGTTTCGCGAGCGCTTTCCGCAACTCGCGAAGCTGGTCGATCAGTTCGACATCGATCCGTCGAAGGACCTGATCCCCATCCACCCGGCCGCGCACTACATGATTGGTGGGATCGACGCCGACGATGTGGGCCGGACGTCGCTGGACGGCCTGTACGCCGTGGGTGAGGCGGGTTGCTCGGGGCTGCATGGGGCGAATCGGCTGGGGAGCAATTCGCTGCTGGAGGGGCTGGCGTTCGGCGCGCGGGCGGGCGCCGACGCGGCGCGGGCGGCGCGGGAGAACGGCGTGAAGTTCCCCGTGAACCTGGAGGCCGCCGTCGCTCCGTCGAACAAGACCGAGCTGGACGTCTCAGACGTGAAGAGCAGCTTGCGGAGCGTGATGTGGCGCAACGTCGGCATCGAGCGCAGCGCCGAGCGGCTCAACGAGACGCGCGAGATCATCGCCTTCTGGAGCCGCTACGTGATGGACAAGACCTTCGACCCCGCCAGGACCGGCCCCGCGGCGGTGGCGGGGTGGGAGCTCCAGAACATGCTGAGCGTCTGCCACCTGATCGCGACGGCCGCGCTGACGCGCACCGAGTCGCGCGGCGCGCACTACCGAACCGACTACCCGCGCCGCGACGACGAGCACTGGCGGCTTCACCTGCTGTGGAAGCGCGGCAGCGATCAACCCGCGGCCGAGCCGGTGCGCGAGGCGGCGGCGAGCGTGTAAGCGACGATCGGCGACTCGTAGACCCGGATCCGCGCGACGTGTCCGAGTCACTCGCCCGAGATCCTTTGCGAGTACGGTTTTGGATCACCAGACGCCGGCTATCGCCGCGACGAGCGGATGGGCGCATCCTCTAAACGTCCGCCACGCGCAGCTTCGCCGCGCCCGGTTCGAACCACGAATAGGTGACCTTCCTGTCCACCGGGTTGGTGTCGGCGGCGATGTAGCGGCCGCCGCCGGTCTGGAGGACCTTGGACGTCCACTCCTGCCCGATGCCGCCGGTCAGGCGCACGACGGCGTTGCTCTTGCGGTTGTAGTAGAAAATGTTCGCCTTGCCGTCGCTGCCGAAGGCGAGCTGCGTGTAGAGACCTTGCGCGGCCTTGTTCGCCAGGCGCTGCACGTCCCAGCTCGAGCCGTTAAAGGCGGCAAACTTCAGGTCGGCGTTGTAGATGTCGTAATAGCTGACGGCCGGGCGGTCGAACGTGTCGAAGGCGACCGACGTGTGCGTGACGCCCCGGGTCACGCCATCGACCACGCCGCGGGTCCACCCCTGGCCGGCGTTGCGCGCCAGCTTCAGCCGCCCGAAGCTGGAATCGTCGTAGGCGACGGCCAGCTCGCCGGTCTTGCCGTTCACGGTCAGGTCCGTCGATCGGCCGACGATGTTCTTCGAGTCGACCGTCACGATGTTCCAAGCCGTCCCGTCAAACCGCGCGACGCGGAGGTCGCCCCTGGTCTTGTGGAAGTAGCTGATCACCGGGCGGTCCTGGTGGTCGTAAGCGAGCGAGGGGTAGAGCCCGACGGAGCCCCGCGCGTCGACGGTCTGGACGTTCCACTTCGTGCCGTCGAAGTGCGCGAAGCGCAGGTCGCCGGCCGTGCCGTCGAAATAGGCGACGCTCGGGCGCGCGAAGTTATCCACCGCGACGGAGCAGTAGCCACCGACGTCATTGCCGCTGGCGTCGATCCGCTGCGGCGCGGAGATGGCCCGGTCGCTGCCGCGCGTGACGTACATCAGCGTGCGCTCGACGCTGTCGTAGTAGGCCATGTGCAGCACGCCGTTAGCGTCGTAGGCAAGGTCGTTGCCGTTGCCGGCGGTGGCGACGTCGGTGGTATTGCCAACTTTGGCGGGCCGGCGGGCGAGCGCCAGGTCGATCGCGTTGGCCAGGTCCAGCCGCTGGTAGGTGAGGTTGGTGACGGCGCCGAACTCGGAGTCGCCGTCGAGGTTCTCGATGCTGCCGGCGCGGAAGATCGAGCAGATGTCGCGGACCTTCAGCGACGAATTTGCCTGCCGCATCAGCGCCACTGCGCCAGTAACGAATGGGACGGCGAAGCTGGTCCCGCTGGCGGTGTCGAAGGGCTCGGGGCCGAGGCTGGTGGTCGGAACATCGTCACCGGGGGCGAGCAGGTCAAGGTTGGGGCCGCGCTCCGTGAACTCGGTGATCACGTCGAACGCATCGACCGCGCCGACGGCGAAGACGTTGGCGTCCGCCGCCGGGTACTCCACGCCGTACGGCTTGCTCACGCCATTGTTCCCGCTCGACGCGGCAACGAACACGCCGAGCCCGCGAAGGGTCTTCAGTTCATCCGAATAGACCGACGTGTGCGTGCCGGCGTAGTGCCCGGAGCCGAAGGAGATATTGGCCGCGACGATGTTGAACTCGGCGCGGTGATCGATCACCCACTTCAGCGCTTCTTCGATGCGCGTGTCGGGGACGAGATCGTCGGCGGCGTCGACGCGGAGCGCGACCAGGTTGCACTCGGGCGCAACGCCGGCATAGTGCGTGCCGTTGAGGTCGAACCCGCTGGCGCCGATGACGCCGGCCACTTCGGTGCCGTGGCCGTAGGTGTCCATCGGGTCGGCGTCGTCGCTGACGAAGTCCCACCCGCCCACGACGCGGTGCCCGGGCCCGAACCCGCCGCCAAGCAGCGGGTTGGTGTAGTCGATGCCGGTGTCGATGACGGCGACGGCCTGGCCCTTGCCGGTGATGGTGGGATGCTCAGCGGCGGCGACGTCCTGGCGGACGAGGCGCGGGATCGTCCCCCAATCAAGGGCCGCGGCCGGGGCGGCCGCCATGAGTCGGCGCGACTCCAGCGGCTCCAGCGGCGACGCGGGAGACGACGCGGACGACTTGCGCGGCGAGCGGTACGGCATGAAGGTTTTGTCGCCGCCTCGTGCGGCGAACGTCGCTGTCGGTTCGGCGCGCCCGCCTCGGGGCCGCCCGGTCACTGAAAAAAACTGCAACTCCGGCCGCGCCCGTTGCTTCACCGATAGGTAATCCGCGCGAGCAGAGGTCGATCCGTCGGCCACCCACGGCGCGCGTGTCGAGGGGCCATTGTACCCGCTTTACGCGCGCGGTGTGGAGCGTCTATCCTTGGCGTCAATATGGCGAAGATGCTCATCACCGGCGGGGCCGGATTCATCGGCTCGCACCTGGCCGAGCGGCTCCTCGCCGACGGGCATCAGGTCGTCCTGCTGGACGATCTTTCCACCGGCCGCTCCGAAAATATCCGCCACTTGGTCGACCGGCCGCACGTGCAAGTGGTGCGCGATTCGGTGGAAAACGCGGCGACGGTCGACCTGCTCATGTCGCAGTGCGACTCGGTGTTCCACCTTGCGTCGGCGGTCGGGGTGCAGTTGGTCGCCGACGAGCCGGTTCGGACGATTCGTACGACGATTCACGGGACCGAGGTCGTTCTGGAGTCGGCCCACCGATTTTCCCGACCGGTCCTCATCACCAGCAGCAGCGAGGTCTACGGCAAGGGGACGCGCGTCCCGTTCAGTGAGGACGACGACGTGGTCATGGGCGCCACCCGTTTCAGCCGGTGGTGCTACGCGTACAGCAAGGGGATCGATGAGTTCCTCGGGCTCGCTTACCACAAGCAGTTCGGGCTGCCGGTGCGGATCGTGCGGCTGTTCAACACGGTCGGGCCGCGGCAGGTGGGGATGTACGGGATGGTCCTGCCGCGCTTCGTCGAGGCCGCCGTCAATGATCGCCCGCTCCAGGTGTACGGCGACGGCCAGCAGACGCGCTGCTTCTGTCACGTGGCCGACGTTGTCGATGCCCTGATCAAGCTGATGGCCGCGCCGGCGACGCTCGGGCAGGTCTTCAACCTCGGCAGCGATGAGGAAATCTCCATGAACGACCTGGCCCGCCGCGTGGTGGAACTGGCGGGGTCGAAGAGCTCGATTCAGCACGTCCCCTACGAGCAGGCGTACGGGCAGCGGTTCGACGACATGATGCGTCGCGTCCCCCGGCTGGATAAGATCCGCGACGCCATCGGCTTCAGGCCGCGCCACGACCTGAACCAGATCATCCGCTCGGTGATCGAGCAGCACCGCCGGTGAGGCAGGACCACGGCGAGGGCGAGGCGCGGCCAAGGCTGGCCGCGCAGGACCGGTGGTGAACCCCGGCCGGTCGCGGGCGAACTTAAGTAGCGGCCCCTCCAGTCGACTCAGGCGCGCGAGCGCCCCCCGGCGCCCCCGCCGGCAACCTCGCGGGAAAGCGACGATGATCTTCAGCCCCAGCGTGCTGGCCCAGATCCCCACGACGGTTTATTCCGCCGATGAGGTGGTTTCCCCGTACATCTACGTCTTCTACATGGCGTTCATCGTCGCGTTCCTGTTCACGCCGATCATGCAGACGGTGGCGGGGCACTACGGGATCATCGACGAGCCGGACAATCACCGGAAGATGCACTCCTCGCCGGTGGCGTACCTCGGCGGGGTCGCGGTCTTCCTCGGGTGGATCAGCGGCCTGGCGGTCAGCCAGTTCCTCAACCTCCACCGCACCGAGCCGGGGCTGCTGCCACACCTGAAGGTGCCGTTCAGCATCGTGGTAGGCGCGTCGGTGATCGTGCTGCTGGGCTTGTGGGACGACATCCAGCGGATCAACCCGTGGGCGAAGATCGGCGGGCAGGTCTTCGCGGCAATCTGCCTGCTCATCGAGGGCGTCGGCATCGAGTGCACCAAGCCGCTGCTCCAGCCACTCTCGGCGCGAATCGAGCTTTTCACGGGCGTCGCCGTCTGGGGGACTCCGACGTTCCAGGCCGTCATCTACGTCAGCAGCTCGCTCCTGGTCATCCTCGCGATCGTCGGCTGTTGCAACGCGACCAACCTGATGGACGGGCTGGACGGCTTGTGCGGCGGGGTGACCGCCATCATCGCGGCCGGGTTCCTGTTCCTGGCGGTCCACCTGGCGATGTACGGCGGGGGGATCAACAGCAACTACGACGCGCTGCGCGTGGTCCTGGGGCTCGCGCTGCTCGGGGCGGTGCTGGGGTTCATCCCGTACAACTTCAACCCGGCCTCCATCTTCATGGGCGACACCGGGAGCATGTTCCTGGGCTTCAGTTGCGCGACCCTGATCATCCTGATGGCGCAGGAGCGCCCGAAGTGGTTCCTGGCGGCGATGGTCATGTTCGCGCTGCCGGTGCTCGACACGGTGCTCGCCTTCGCCCGCCGGTACGTGAACGGCCGGCCGGTCTTCAGCGCGGACAAGTTCCACTTCCACCACCAGCTCGTCGGGCGCGGGCTCACCGTGCGCAAGACGGTGCTGATCATCTACACCATCGCCATCGGGTTCGCGCTGCTGGGGGCGGCGATCGTGTTCATGCGGACGCGCTACGCGATCGCCATTTACCTGGTGGTCTTCGGGTCGATCATCGTGGCGGCGTACAAGATGGGAATGGTGCACGAGCGCCCGCGCGTGGTGAAGCAGCGCAGCGGATTCGACGCCGACGACGTGGCGACGCCGGTGCGCGATGTGGACTCGGCAACCGTCCTGGAAATCCCCGACCCGCACCGACAGGCGATGTGAGCTGGCGCGGCCACACCGGCGCGCGCATCACCCTCGACCGCAACCGGACCAGGCGCTTTGCGGCTTAGCGAAGCGCAGCCGTTCCTGGCCGTCGCGTTCACGGCGGTGTTCGAGTCAGTGCTCGTGCCCCGCGAACATCTTCTGGTAGATCGGGAACCCGGGCGTGTCCGCCGGGATGAACAGCTTGTCGTGCGGCTGCATGTACCGCAGTGCGAACGCCAGGTAGGGCGCGGTGAGCACCTTCCTCCACGGCGGGTTGTGCACCGAAGCCTCGGCGCACCCGCGGTAGAACTGCCCGAGCATCAGCCCCTTGCGGATGAACTCCGTGATCATCCACTTGAAGATCTGGTCGACCTTCTTGTCCGCCCCGGGCTTCTCCGACTGGTAGTTCGGGAACCAGATCAGCATCGTCTTCAGCGCCACGGGCATGGTGGCCGCGCGGCCCTGCGCGATGGGATCGAACGCTGGCTCGGCGCGGATGAAATCGTCCGCCCGCGACAGCACCAGCTTGCGGATTTGCAGCGGCGAGGTGAGCGGCGACTCCTCGATGTAGAACAAATCGTTGTCGATCGAGTCGCGCACGAACGGGCAGACGTGGGCGATCTTCTCGCCGGCGTCGAACTGCGCCTGCGTGACCTTCCCGCCGTCGGGGTGGTCGCGTCGGCCGACGACGCCTTGCAGGGCGCTGGTCCCGCAGATGAACCGTTCGATCCACCGCTGCACCTGGGCCCAGTCCGCGCGGCCGGCGTCGGCGGCGGCGCGAATCGCTTCTGAATACTTCTGCATGTTCTTTCCGCCCGGCCGCTGGATCGGCCGCCTCAAACGCCTGATGACGACCCGCGCGGGCGGCGCGCCCGCCGGTCCACCCGGACGCCGTGCCCACGCCTGCGCGGGCGGGAAAGTATACTTTAAACCGCCCCGCGCGGCGCGGAAGCGAACGCCGGCAAGCTGTTCCGCCTGCGCGGGCGCCCGGGCGGCTGGCCGGGCGCCGCGTCCACTTCTTTTCCGTTGAATCCGCCGCGTCGCTTGTGACAATGCCGCCCGCCGCCGCCGCGCCGCAGCCGTGTGGACATCTTGGCGCGGGCCGGCGATTGAGCACGACGAGGAAACGCGCCGATGCAACGTCAACCCGAGCCCGAGCTGATGGACCTCCCGGAGGAAGCCCGCGCCTACGCCCGCGCCAAGTTCCCCGACGTAATGGAATCCGTCGTCAACCGCCTGCTGGAGCTCGCCGCCGCCCGTGGCGGCTCCGACGGCGCCGCGCCGCGCATGGTCGACCTGGGCACCGGCCCCGGCACCATTCCGGTGATGGTCGCCAGGCAGCGGCCGCAGTGGGACATCACCGCCGTCGACGCCGCCAAGGCCATGACCATGATCGCCGGCGTCTCGGTGAAGATGGCCGGCGTCAGCGATCGCGTGCGCGTGCACCTGGCGGACGCCAAGTCCACCGGCCTGCCCGACGGCGGCTTCGACATCGTCTTCTGCGCCAGCCTGCTGCACCACATGCCCGACCCCACGCCGCTGTGGCGCGAGATCAAGCGGCTGGCCGCGCCGGGCGCGCTCATCTTCGTGCGCGACCTGATGCGCCCCGAATCGGAGTCGGCCGCCCGGCGACTGGTCGACACGTACGCGGCCGAGCAATCGGAACTGCTCCAAGAGGAGTTCTACCGCTCGCTGCTGTCCGCCTTCACCGTTGACGAGGTCCGCGGCCAGCTCGCGGCGGCGGGGCTGGCGTCGCTCAACGTGGAACCGGTCGGCGATCGCAATCTGGACGTGTTCGGAACCGCGAAGTAGCGCCGGCCGCTGCTGCGGCGGCGGCGTCTGTTTTCCTTCTCGCGTGGCGGTCGCTTCCCCTCAACAGCGCACCGCTCCGGCGACCCGCGCGGCGAGCGCTGCCGGCGCCGTCGCCATTTCTTCTTGCGCGTCAGGCGCTGTACGTGTCCATCGGCGGGCAGGCGCAGACGAGGTTGCGGTCGCCGTAGGGGTTGTCGATGCGCCCGACGGCGGGCCAGAACTTGTGCTCCTTCGACCACGGCGCCGGGTAGGCCGCCTGCTCGCGCGGGTACGGGTGCGGCCAGGCGTCGGCGATGACCGCGGCGGCGGTGTGCGGGGCATTCTTCAGCGGGTTGTCGGACCGGTCGGACCTGCCCTGCTCGACGGCGCGGATCTCCTCGCGGATGCGGATCAGCGCGTCGCAGAAGCGGTCCAGCTCCGCCCTCGACTCGCTCTCGGTCGGCTCGATCATCAGCGTCCCCGGCACCGGCCAGCTCATGGTCGGGGCGTGGAAGCCGTAGTCCATCAGGCGCTTGGCGATGTCCTCCACCTTCACGTTGGCGCTGCGCTCGAACCCGCGGCAGTCGAGGATGAACTCGTGCGCGCAGAACCCCTGGCGCCCGCGGAACAGGACCGGGTAGTGCGACTCCAGCCGCCTGGCCATGTAGTTGGCGTTGAGGATCGCCACCTCGGTCGCTCGCGTCAGGCCGGCGCCGCCCATCATGGCGATGTAGACCCACGGGATGACCAGGATGCTGGCGCTGCCGAACGGGGCGGCGCTGACCATGCCGACCTTCGGGTCGTCGCCCGAACCGTCGCCCGAACCGTCGCCCGAACCGTCGCCCCGGCCCAGCGCGGGCGTCAGCGACGGGAGGAACGGCGCGAGGTGGCCGGCGACGGCGATCGGTCCCATCCCCGGGCCGCCGCCGCCGTGGGGGATGCAGAAGGTCTTGTGCAGGTTGAGGTGGCAGACGTCGGCGCCGATCGCGCCCGGGCTGGTCAGGCCGACTTGCGCGTTCATGTTGGCGCCGTCCATGTAGACCTGCCCGCCGTGGCGGTGGACGACGTCGCAGATCTCGCGCACCGTCTCCTCGAACACGCCGTGCGTGCTGGGGTAGGTGATCATCAGGCAGGCGAGGTGCTTCTCGTGCTGGCGCGCCTTCTGGCGCAGGTCGTCGAGGTCGATGTTACCGCGCTCGTCGCAGGCCACGCCGATCACCTTGAAGCCGGCGATGACCGCGCTGGCCGGGTTGGTGCCGTGCGCGCTGGCGGGGATGAGGCAGACGGTGCGCGCCCCCTCCCCCCCTTCCCCGGCGCCGCCGCGCGACTCGTGATACGCGCGGATCGCCAGCAGCCCGGCGTACTCCCCCTGCGAGCCGGCGTTGGGCTGGAGCGAGACGGCGGCGAAGCCGGTGATCTCCGCCAGCCACTTCTCCAGTTGCGCGAACAGCTCGCGGTACCCGGCCGTCTGCTCCGCCGGCGCCAGCGGGTGAAGCCGGCCGAACTCCGGCCAGGTGACGGGGAACATCTCCGCCGTCGCGTTGAGCTTCATCGTGCACGAGCCGAGCGGGATCATCGAGTGCGCCAGCGACAGGTCGCGCGACTCCAGCTTGCGGATGTAACGCAGCATCTCGGTCTCGGCGTGGTAGCGGTTGAAGACCGGGTGGGTGAGGAACGGAGTCGTGCGCTCCTCGATCCGCGCCAGGCGACCGGCGCCCGCGGCCGCGAGCTCGTCGACGTTCACCCGGAAGGTGCTGCCGCCGGCGAAGGACTCGATGATCGCCTGCACGTCGGCGGGGGTGGCGGCCTCATCGAGCGAGACGCCGATCGTGCCGTCGCCGAAGTCGCGCAGGTTGTACCCGGCGGCGCGGGCGGCGGAGAGGATCGAGCCCGTGGGCAGGCCGTTGGGCGTCACGCGGAGGGTATCGAAGAAACTAGCGCCGTTGCCGACGGTGTGCCCGAGCCGCTCGATGCCCGCGGCGAGCGCGCCGGTGAGCGAGCGGACGTGCGACGCGATCCGCTTCAGCCCGTCGGGCCCGTGCCAGACGGCGTACATGCTGGCCATCACCGCCAGCAGCACCTGGGCGGTGCAGATGTTGCTGGTCGCCTTCTCCCGGCGGATGTGCTGCTCGCGCGTCTGGAGCGCCAGCCGCAGCGCGGGCCGGCCCTGCATGTCCTTGGAGACGCCGACGATCCGTCCCGGAATCTTGCGCGCGTGCTCCTGGCGGGTCGCCATGAACGCCGCGTGCGGGCCGCCGAAGCCCATCGGCACGCCGAAGCGCTGGGCGGAGCCGACGGCGATGTCGGCGCCCAGCTCGCCGGGCGGGCGGATCAGCGTCAGCGCCAGCAGGTCGGTGGCGAAGACGACCAGCGCGCCGGCGGCGCGGGCGGCCCGGACGGTGTCGCCGTAGTCGACGATCCGCCCGTCGGTCGTCGGGTACTGCACGAGCACGCCGAAGACCTGCGAGATCTGGGATTCCAATTTCGAGACGTCGGACACGACGCAGTCGATCCCCATCGACGTGGCGCGCGTGCGGACGACGGCGATGGTCTGCGGGTGGCAATCGTCGGCGACGAAGAAGGTCGTCTTCGCCGGGTCGGTGACGATCGAGCGGCACATCCCCATCGCCTCGGCCGCCGCGGTGGCCTCATCGAGCAGCGAGCTGTTGGCCAGCGGCAGGCCGGTCAGGTCGGCGACCATCGTCTGGAAGTTCAGCAGCGCCTCGAGCCGCCCCTGCGCGATCTCCGCCTGGTAGGGCGTGTACTGCGTGTACCAGCCGGGGTTCTCCAGGATGTTGCGCTGGATGACCGGCGGGCAGATGGTGTCGTAGTACCCCTGGCCGATGAACGAGCGGACGACCTGGTTCCTGTCGGCGATCGCGCGCAGCTCGTTCAGCGCGGCGAACTCGCTGCCCGGCGCGTGCAGCTTGAGCGGCTGGCTCAGGCGGATCGACGCGGGAACGGTCTTGTCCACCAGCTCCTCCAGCGACGCCAGGCCCAGCAGCGCGAGCATGTCGGCCACGTCCTGGCTGCTGGGGCCGATGTGGCGCGGGACGAAGGTGTCGAAGTCGGACAAGAGGTCGCCCGCCGCGCGCCCGCCCGCGCCGTCCGCGCCAGTCGCGGGGCGCGTCGCGGGACCGTTGTGACTCTGCGGCCGATGCTGAACGTCGGTGGTCATGGCTTCCCATTCAAAAGGTTGGGGCGACCTCGCCAGAAGGTCGCCCGCTCGGGTTTCGGGTGTGGGATTGTACGGGAGCGGTCGCCTCCCGTCGTCGCGCCGGTCAGCCGGCCTTCTCAAGGTAGGCGTCGGCGCTGAGGAGCTGCGCGAACTCTGCCGGGTTGGAGGGTTGAATCTTGATCATCCACCCGCCGACGTAGGGGTCGGTGTTGACCAGCCCGGGGTTGTTCGCCAGATCGTCGTTCACCGCCGAGACGGTGCCGGAGACGCCGGCGTACAGGTCGCTGGTCGCCTTGACCGATTCGATCTCCCCCCAGCGCTGGTTCCTCGCCACGGTCGTGCCGACCGCGGGGAGGGCGACGTAGGTGACGTCGGTCAGCTCGTCGGCGGCGATCTGCGTGATCCCGACGGTGATCGTCCCGTCCAGCTCCTGCCGGTGCCACTCGTGCGACTGAAGGTAACGGTAGTCCTTTGGTGCGTCGGCCATGATTCTCTCTCTAATGAAGGATGAAACCGCAGATGAACCCGGATGAACGCCGATCAGATTGAGCCACGCATGGCACGAATGGACACGAATGAAGAGTAGATTGATCCACTTGCTGACCTTTTTCCCTTATTCGTGTTCATTCGTGCCATGCGTGGCTAACTCTTCTCCTCATCCGCGTTCATCTGCGTTCATCTGCGGTTGCTCTAACCCTGCCGCTTGTAGAACGGCAGCTTGACGACTTTGGCGGGGAGGGTCGTCCCCTTCAGGTCCACGCTGAGCGCCGCGCCTTCCGCGGCGCGGTCGACGTCGACCAAGGCCATCGCGATGCTCTTTTGGAGCGTGGGCGAGAGCGTGCCGCTGGTCACCTCGCCGACGGGCATACCGTCGGCGACGACCGGCGAGCCCTGGCGCGCGATGCGCTTGCCTTCCAGCTCCAGGCCGACCAGCTTGCGCTTTGGGCCCGCCTCCTTCAGCTTGCGCAGCGGCTCGACGCCGATGAAGTCCTTGGTCAGGTCGACGGCGAACGACAGGCCCGCGCTGAGCGGGTCGATGTTCTCGTTCAGCTCGTGCCCGTAGAGCGGCATCCCCGCTTCCAGTCGCAGCGTGTCGCGCGCGCCCAGGCCGGCGGGCTTGATCGTCGCGCCTTCCTTGTCGGTGGCGCCGGCGATGAGCTTCATGGCCATCCCGGCGACCTTGGCGGGGATGACGACCTCCACGCCGTCCTCGCCGGTGTAGCCGGAGCGGAAGACGGTGAACTTCAGCATCCCCATGTAGCTGCCGGACTCGAAGTGGTAGCGCTTCATCGCCCGCACGTCGATCGGCAGCACGCCGGCGACGCGCTCGATCACCTTCGGGCCCTGGAGGGCGACCATCGCCGTGCTCTCGGTGTTGTCGGCCATGTCGAAGTCGAGGTCGAGGCCTTGCCGCAACTGCGTGAAGTGGCGGACGAGCTTCTCGCGGTTGCTGCCGTTGCAGACGACGATCCAGTTCTTCACGTCCTTGGAGACGATCACGTCGTCCATCACCCCGCCCTGCGGGTTGCAGACCAGTGAGTAGCGGCTCTGCCCGACCTTCTGATCGGCGACGTTGCGCGTCAGCACCTTGTTGAGGAACGCCTGCGCGTCCTTGCCGCTGAAGCTCAGCCGGCCCATGTGGGAGACGTCGAAGATCGAGCCGCTGGTGCGGGTCTGCTCGTGCTCGTCCACGATCGAGCGGTAGAGGATGGGCATCTCCCAGCCGACGAAATCGACCAGCTTCGCGCCGGCCTGGACGTGGAAATCGTGGAACGGCGTGCGCTTGAGCATGAACGGGCGACCGTATCCGCGGCCCTGCGGAGCGTCAAGAAATCCCCGCCGCCCGCGGTTACCATCGCCGGGCGTATGGCTTCCTCACCACAAGTCGTGCAGGCGATGCGGCAGGCGGTGGCGCTGCACCAGGCGGGGCGGCTGGCGGAGGCGGACGCCATCTACCGCCGCGTGCTGGAGGTCGAGCCCCGCAACCCCGACGCCTGGCAACTGCTCGGGCTCCTGCACCATCAGGCCGGCCGAAACGAGCTGGCGGTGGAGATGATCGCCAAGGCGATCCAGCTCCGCCCCGCGCCGGAGTTCTTCGTCAACCTGTCGCAGGCGTACCGGGCGCTGGGAAAGATGCGCGAGTCGCTGGAGGCCTGCCGCCGAGCAGTGCAGATGGCGCCGAGCCTTCCGGAAGCGTGGAACAATCTGGGCTCCGCGCTCAAGGACGCCGGGGAGGTTCGCGAGGCGGCCGATGCCTATCGCCGGGCGATCCAGCTCCGCCCGGGCTACGCCGTCGCGCACAACAACCTCGGCAACGCGCTCGGCGCTCTCGACGACGCCGTAGGCGCCGAAGCGTCGCTGGTTCAGGCGATCCGGCTCGATCCGAGCTACGCCGAGGCGTACAGCAACCTCGGTCACCTGCTGACCGGCCTCGGGCGATTGGACGAAGCGGTTTCCCTCTGCCAGCGCGCGCTGCAAATCCGCCCAAACCTCGTCGCCGCGTACATGAACCTCGGGACCGCGCTACACCTTCAGGGGCGGTTTGACGAGGGCAACGCCGCCTTCGCGCGCGGGGCACAGCTCGACCCGAATCACGCGCGGCTGCACGAGAACCTGCTCAGTGGCTTCAACTACACCACGCGGTGGACGCCGCAGCAGGCGCTGGACGCGCACGTGACGTGGGCGCAACGCTTCGCGGAATCAGCGAAGCCGCCAGCGGCGTTCGCCATTGACCGCAACCCGAGCCGCAAGCTGCGCATCGGGTACGTCTCGCCGGACTTCAAGCGGCACTCGGTCGCGTACTTCCTCGAGCCGATCCTTCAGCACCACGACCGCGGCCGGTTTGAGGTCACCGGGTACTCCAGCACGGACATTGCCGACGCGGTGACCGAGCGATTGAAGGCGCGGTGCGACCGCTGGCGCGACATTGCAGGGATGTCGGATGCCGCAGCGGCGGAGCTGGTCCGGCAGGACGCGATCGACGTGCTGATCGACCTCGCCGGGCACACGACCGGCAACCGCCTCGGCCTGTTCGGCTTGCGGCCTGCGCCGGTGCAGGTGACGTACCTCGGCTACCCGAGCACGACGGGCCTGAGCACGATCGACTACCGCATCACGGATGGCCTGTGCGACCCTCCAGGCCTGACCGACGCGTTTCACTCCGAGCGGCTGCTGCGGATCGACCCGCCGTTCATCTGCTACCGCCCGCCGGAGGACGCGCCACCGGTCGCCGACCCGCCTGCTCTTCGCAACGGCTTCGTCACCTTCGGCTCGTTCAACAAGATCGCCAAGGCGGGGCCGGAAACGATCGAGCTGTGGGCGAAGGTGTTGCGCGCGACGCCGACGAGCCGTCTGCTGCTCAAGTCGCGCGGGCTGTCGAGCGAGGGGAGCCGCCGACGGCTGCTCGATAGCTTCGCCCGGCACAGCATCGACGCCGCGCGCATCGAGCTGGTCGAGGGGGATCAACCCCTCGCCTCGCACCTGGCGATGTACGGCCGGCTCGACGTCGCCCTCGATACCTTCCCGTACCACGGCACCACGACGACCTGCGAAGCACTGTGGATGGGGGTGCCGGTGATCAGCCTGGCCGGGCAGACCCACGTCGCCCGCGTGGGGGCGAGCCTGCTGTCAGCGGTGGGGCGGCCGGAATGGGTGGCGGCGAGCGGGGCCGACTTCGTGGCGGCCGCCCAATCCTGGGCGGCCGACGCGGACGGGTTGGCGCGGACCCGGCAGACGGTGCGCAAGGAGGTCGCCCGGTCACCGTTATGCGACGGCCCCCGCCTGACCCGCGCGCTGGAAGCGGCCTACACCAAGGCATTTGCGTCATGGGCAGGGGATCTGCCGCTACGGTAGCCGTTGAAACTGAGTCTCAACCAGCTATACTTCCGCCGGTTCCACCTTGTGGCCCGGGCAATGGGAGCGCGACGCGATGCAGCAGACGCAGCAGCAGCAAAAAGCCTGTGACCTCGCCGGGTGCGATCACTGTAGCGATCCCGCCACCTGCACGCTCAACCGGCTTGGCATTGGCTGCCGGGGCAGCGTCGTCGCCGTCGGGGGCGATCCCGAGGTCCGCCGGCGGCTGCTGGAGATGGGCTTCTGCAACGGGGCGGCCGTCGAGGTCATCCGCCGCGCCCCGCTCGGTGACCCGATCGAGTTCCGCCTCCGCGGGTACTGCCTCTCCCTGCGGGACGAGCAGGCCCGGCACGTGATGATCGCCACCGCGTAACCGGCCGCGGTCGCGTCGCCCGTTGGCCGAGGTGTGTTGGCCAGATCAGAAGACGGTGCGCCCGCGTCGCCGCTTGCAGCCTACCGATGTCCTCCTGTTGTGACACCTCCGCCGGGACCGCCTCCGCCAGCGCGACGTTGACCGTTGCTCTGGCGGGCAATCCCAATTGTGGCAAGACCACGATCTTCAACGCGCTCACCGGCCTGCGGCAGAAGGTCGCCAACTACCCCGGCGTGACAGTCGAGAAGAAGACCGGGCGGTGCAAGCTCGCCGGCGGCGCGTGGATCGACGTGATCGACCTGCCCGGCACCTACAGCCTGATCAGCCGCTCGCCGGACGAGCGGGTGGCGATGGAAGTGCTGCGCGGCCTGAGGCCCGACACGCCCGCGCCCGGCGTGGTCGTAGTGGTGGTCGACGCCAGCAACCTCCAGCGCAACCTCTACCTCGTCAGCCAGATGATCGAGCTGGGCCGGCCGCTGGTGGTCGCGCTGAACATGATGGACGTCGCCGAGCGCCGCGGCGTGCGCGTCTCGCCGGCGAAGCTCCAGAAACAGCTTGGCGTGCCGGTCGTGCCGGTCGTGGCGCACAAGCGCAAGGGGATCAACGAGCTGAAGGCCGCCATCGCCGGTGCGAAGGTCGCGCCGCTGCCCGACTGGCCGCTGCCGGCGGCGATGAAGGAAGAGCTGCTCGTCGTCGGCGGGGGGCTGGCGATTCTGGATTCCGGAGATCGGGGGGATCGGGTTTCGGGGGTCGGGGTTCGGGGTTCGGGTCAAGACAAAGGCCCAGCGGACGCCCATGGTGAATCGTCTTCACCCGACACCCGAAACCCGACACCCGAAACCCGATCCTGGATCTGCCGCGGCCCTGACGACGCCCGCCGGCTCGACCGCTACCAGGCGATCGCCGAGCGGCTGCTCATTGGCGATCACGCGGCCGACGTCGTTGGCTTCACTCAGCAGCAGCCGGTCGCCAGGCTGCTCGACGCCGCCCTGGCGCGGCTCGGGCAGCTTGGCATCGACCCAATGCAGGCGGACGTGGAGGCGCACTACAAGTGGATCGAGTCCGTCGCTACCGGCGTCACCGCCGGCGCCGACGAGGTGCCGGTCGCGCTCCGCCTGCCCGGCGGCAGCGCGGCGGTTCCTTACGAAGCCAAGCGGCTCACGCTGACCGACAAGGTGGATTCCGTCCTGATCCACAGGGTGTGGGGCTTCGCCGTGTTCGCGGCCGTCATGGGGCTGCTGTTCTTCACGATCTTCTGGCTGGCCGACCCGATGATGGGCGCGATCGAGAAGGGCGTCACGGCGCTGGGCGCGCTGGCTTCTTCGCGCATGGCGGACGGGCCGCTGAAGGACCTGGTGACCGACGGCATCTTCGCCGGCGTCGGCGCGGTCGTCGTCTTCATCCCGCAGATCGCGCTGCTGTTCTTGTTCCTGGCGATCCTGGAAGACTCCGGCTACCTTGCCCGCGCCGCGTTCCTGATGGACCGCGCGCTCTCCAAGGTCGGCCTGCACGGCAAGAGCTTCATCCCGCTGCTGAGCAGCTTCGCGTGCGCCATCCCCGGCATCATGGCCACGCGCACCATCGAGAACCGCAAGGATCGCCTGGCGACGATCTTCGTCGCGCCGTTCATGAGCTGTAGCGCCCGGCTGCCGGTCTACACGCTGCTGATCGGCGCCTTCTTCGCCGGCTACGGCGCGCTCGCGCAGGCGGGCATCATGCTCAGCCTCTACGGGCTGGGCATTGTGGCGGCGGCGGCGACGGCGTGGGCGTTCAAGCGCTCGATGCTCAAGGGGCCCAAGGCCGCCTTCATCCTCGAGATGCCGACCTACAAGGTCCCGCAGCCGACGCAGGTCGCCCGGGTGGTCATCGGCAGCACCTGGGCGTTCATCGCCAAGGCCGGGACGATCATCTTCGTGCTCAGCGTCGTCCTCTGGGCCGCGATGTACTACGGCCCGCGCGATGTCGGGCGAGCTTTCGGCGGCGGCGAACCGCGCTGGCAGCAGTTGGCCGCCTCCGGAGCCGAGGAGAACGCGGTGAAGGCGGCGCAGCTCGACGACAGCTTCGCCGGCCGCTTCGGCCACGCCATCGAGCCGGTGATCCGCCCGCTCGGCTACGACTGGAAGATGGGCGTCGGCCTCGTCGGCGCGTTCGCGGCCCGCGAGGTGTTCGTCAGCACCATGGGGATCGTCTACAGCGTCGGCGACGACGACGAGAACACCGCGCCGCTGGAAGAATCGATGAAGGCCGACCACCGCCCCGACGGGCGCCCCGTCTGGACCCCGGCTGTCGCCGCCAGCCTGCTCGTCTGGTTCGTCCTGGCGATGCAGTGCATGAGCACCCTGGCGATCGTCAAGCGCGAGACCGGCGGCTGGAAGTGGCCCGTGGCCATGCTGCTCTACATGAACGCCCTGGCCTACGTGGCGGCGCTGGTGGTCTACCAGGTGGGATCGCGCTGGTCCGCATCGGCGTGATACAATCGCTCTGCGATGCCCGTAGCTGTCCAACAACCTCGCCCGCCGCGGCTGAAGAAGTGGACGCAGGCGGAGTACCTCGAACTAGTCGAGCGCGGCGCGTTTCGTAACCAGCGCGTCTATCTCTTTCGCGGGGACATCATCGAACTGGCGCCCCAGAGCCATCCCCACGAGTTCGCGATCATGAGGCTTAGCCGTTACCTCACAAGCGCCTTCCCGGAACCGTTCGGCGTCCGCATCCAACTGGGCTTTATCGCGCCCGGCCAGAGCGTGCCCGAGCCGGACGCGGCGGTCTGCACCTGGGAAGACGCCGTGCGCAAGCCGCACCCCGTGCGCGCGGAACTGGTCGTCGAGGTGGCCTACACGTCGTTGCGCGGTGATCGGCTCCTCGCGGCAGAGTACGCGGCGGCGCGGGTGCCCGAATACTGGATCATTGATACCGACGGCCGGCGCCTCGAGGTGTATCAGAGTCCGGCCGAGGACCCGGCGGCGCCACTGGGCTTCAGCTACGCGGACGTGCGGCTGCTGGGAGCGGACGAAGTCATCGCCCCCGCTCAACGGCCCGACGCGCCCGTCTCCGTCGCAAGCTTCTTCCCTTAATTTTGCCGATGTGGCTGCAACATCTTCTGGTCCTGCTGATCGTCGCCGCGTGCTTCGCGGTGGTGGTGCGGCAGGCGGTGCGCGCGTTGGTGGGGAAGAAGAGCAAGCTCGGCGCGTGCTGCGCGAAGGGGTGTGGTGCGGGGGGCGCTGCGGGGGGCGCGGGCGATGGCGCGGGGGGCGCGGCGAAACCGCAAGCGGCGGGGGGGCGCGTTGTCTTCTTCCCCTCGCACATGCTTGCGGCGTCGCGGCGAGCTTCCGCAAAGCGCTAGTTTGCCTTCAATGCTCCTCACCGGACTTTGGTTGACTGCCGCCGCCGCCTCCTGAGCCGGGGGGGGTCTCAACCGGGACGTTGGCCGTTCCTCCGGTCACGACGACCCTTGGGGGGCGCGCGGTGCTGCGGGCCAGGGCGCGGAGTTCGTCCGTCACCGACTTCCACTCCGCCCGCGCTTCCTGCCACTCCGTCTCCGCCGCCTGGGCGTCGTCCGCCAGGTCGCTCGCGCTGCGCAGGCCGTCGAGGTGCCGCCTGACATAGTGCAGCCGCGCGTCGAGCTCGTGCAGGTCCACCGACAGTGTGAGCAGCTCGCGGTTGAGCAAAACGATGGCTTCGCCGCCCGCCTCGCCGCCCGCGTCGCGCTGACGCTCGAGCAGCTTGGCGCGCGCCTCGGCGGCGTGCGCGATCGCATCGGTCACGTCGGCCTGTGACGCGTTCGCCGCCGCCGCCATCGCCTGCATCTGCTTCGCCTTCTGCTCCCTCGCCTCGACCACCTTGGCGAGCTCGGCGGCGATCGGGTCGTCGGCGGTCTTCTTCTCCACCGCGGCCGACTGCGCGGCCACCTGCCGCTCCAGCGCGTCGCGCCGGGCGCCCTTGCCCATCGCGTCCAACTCCAGCTTCTGCCGCTCCTCCTCCAGCTTGGTCAGCGCGTCGGCAATCCCCTTGCCCGACACGTCCGAGCGATCCGCGTGCTGGCGCATCTTCGCGCGGATGTCGCTCAGCCGCGCCCGCGCCTCCTGTAAACGGCGGTTCGCGTCGAGACGCGCGTGCTCCAGCGGCTCGGCCTGTTCCAGACGCCAGCGGCGAAAGTCGTCCCTGAGGAAGGTCTCCACCGCCGTCACCATCTCGTCCAGGAATTCCTTCGCCGCCGGCCGGGCTCCGGCGGCGACGAGGTTCACTTCCATGCGAAGCTCGACCCAGTTCGCAGCGGCAATGGGCAGCACGCTGAACCATTCGCCGGCCGTCGTTCCCGGCAGCCGGACCACCGCCGGGGCCAACTCGTTCGCGCGCTGATAAAGGAACGCGGTCAGGCCGTCCACGTCCGGCCTCGACTCCGTCCACACCCTCACGTTTCGGGTAGCCGAGCGCGTGTTCGACAGCGCCGCCGGCTGCGTCGCCGCGCGGCCCGGCTCATTCGCGGGAAGCAGGACCGATTTCATGGCTTCTGGCGGCGCGACCTCCGCCGTCGCCGGCGCCGTTGCCTGGGCCAGCACCGGCGTGACCGACGCGGCGAGAAGGTGGGGGATGATCCAGAGCGATTTCATGTTCGGTTCCTCTTCGAAGGTAAGGCGGCTCAGCTCTGCATCGCCTGGAGCCGTCGCCGCGCGACCTCGGCCCAGTGCGTTTGCGGGAACAGCTCGATGGCGCGGCGGTAAGCGGCGATGGCGTCGGCGGCGCGGTTCTCCCGCGCCTGCCGGTCGGCGCCGTAAACCAGGATCAGCGCCGCGCGGTCGCGCTCGCGCTGCACGTCCGTCGCGGCAACGCCCGCCCGTGGCCGCGCGCCCAACGCCGCCCCGCGCCGCGCGGCCGACGCCATCAGCCGTTCCGCCGTTCGCTCGTGTATCGCCGCGACGACGTTGTCCATCGACAGCACGTCCGCCGGCGGCACGGCTGCGGGCGCGAGGCCGGGCGCGGCCGGTGCGGGAGGCTCGCCAATCGAGGCGACCGAACGCTCTGCGGGCGGTGAGGACCGGCGGACCAGCACCACCGTCGTCGCCAGCACCAGGGCGGCTGCGAGGGACGCCGAGGCCCCCACCCTTCGCGCCCGCCGCCGACGGGCGTGGCGACGCCGCACCCCTGCCGCGAACGAGCCGGCGGATCCGCCCGGCGCCGGCGGAGCGGGGAGATCGGCCTCGAGAAGAAGTTGTCGCAGCGCGTCGTCCATCTCATCCGTCCGACAGGTCGCCCAGGGATTCCTTCAGCCGACGCCGCGCACGGTGCAGCCGCACATCAACGGCGCCGGCGGAGAGGTTCAGCAGCACCGCGATCTCCGCCGTCGGCAGCGCCTCCAGGTAGTACAACACGATCACCTCACGATCCTTCGCCGGTAACCCAGCGACGGCCTCGCGAACGCGGGCAGAGGTTTCATCCCGTCGCGGCGCGGCGTCCGCTGGCGGCGCCGGCTCTTCACGCGCGGCGA
Source organism: Tepidisphaeraceae bacterium (assembly GCA_035634055.1). Classification (GTDB taxonomy): domain Bacteria; phylum Planctomycetota; class Phycisphaerae; order Tepidisphaerales; family Tepidisphaeraceae; genus JAICTV01. The sequence goes on from DASQDR010000108.1 coordinate 43,691, forward strand.
GCAGCCACCGGAGCGTCAGCAGCTTCCGCCGGCGGTGGGTGCGGCAGCGGTTGAGCGTGACGGTGACCAGCCACGTCGCCACGCTTGCGTGGCCCCGCAGGCGGTCCAAGTGCGTCAGGGCAGCGAGGAAGACATCCTGCACGACGTCGTCCACATCGCCGCTGGCGTCGCCGACGCCGCCGCCGCGCCAGCCGAGCAGGCGGTACGCCAGCCGACGGATGCGCGGCTCGTGCTCTGCAACGAGCGCTTCAAAGTCCGCGGGCGCCGCCGCCGGCTCCCGATCCGCCATCGCCGGATGGTTTTCCCGCGGCTCGGCGCCCGCGACGGCGTTAGCGCCCGCCCCCCCAGGAGCGCTCGCCGCCGCCGGGTTCGCCTTCGCCGAGTCAGCGCGGGCGGAGTCTGCGTCCGCCGCGCCAGCGCCGGCCCCGTTCGCGCTTGCCGCGTCCGCGCCGGCCGAGTCAATGCCCGCCGCAGCGGCGCTCTCCGCGTTTGCGCTCGCCCCGTTCGCGCTCGCCCCGCTCGCGCTCGCCCCGTTCGCGATCGCCCCGTTCGCGCTCGCCGGGTCGGCGCCGGGGGCCCGATGGGGGCTCACCGCCTGCTCGGACTGCGACATGGCGCGAGGCACGCGCCGAGACTGTTCCACGTCGCCCGCCAGAAGCATCGTCCCTTCGCTGCCGCCGTCGCCGGCATCGGTTATCTCCATCGCGACGTTCTGAAGGATTAGACGCGCCACCGCCGCCAACCTTACAGCGCCGCCCGCGCGATTTGGCCGTATCTTGGCGAGCGTGGCGGAACGGACAGCGGATTTTCCCTTTTAACTTTCCCCGCGCCCGCCCGTCTCACCCCCCGGACGCACAACGTGGCGACACCGATGGCGGCGGTGACATCGGCTCGCTCCCGGACCGGACAACCTTCGACCGGTCGTGCGTGAGCACCTCCCGGCCGCCCAACGCTTCGCCACCCGCCTGACCGGCGACCCCGCGTCAGCGGAGGACCTGATGCAGGACGCGCTGCGCCGCGCCCACCGCGGGTGGGCGAGCTTCCGCGGCGACGCGTCGCCGCGGACCTGGCTGTTCCAGATCGTGCTCAACGCGTTCCGCGATCACCTGCGGTCCCGCGAAGCGAGAAGCGGGCAGGGCGCGCAGGATCGCACAGCCGCGACCGCACCCGTCGCGGGTGATTTTGAAGACCCAGCTGCGCCCAACCCGGCGCGGCAACTGGAAGGGAAGGAACTCAGTGAAATCGTCGCGCACGAGGTTTCCAACCTCCCCCCTCGCCAGCGCGAGGTGCTGCTGCTGATCGCTTACGAGCACGTCGGGACCGCCGAGGCGGCGGCGATGCTGGGGATGACCGAGCAGAACGTCCGGACTACGTAGCACCACGCTCGCCAGCGACTGCGGCAGCGGCTGGCGTCATATTTGGGATCGGCAGCGCGAGAGCGATCATGATGTCGTACCGAAATCGATCGTCGAACGACAACCGTGCCGGCGGGAGCGGGGGGGACCCGCTGGACGACCTGCTGGCCCAGGCGACATGGCCGGATCCCCCGGCGGAGTCGACCTGCCGGCTGGAGGCGCAGTGGGATGAGCTGCGGCGGCCGGCCCCGCCCTGGCGCAACCCGGCAGCGACGGCGGCGATCGCGGCGGCGATCCTCCTTTGCACCGGCGTCGCTTGGATGATCTTGGCGCGCCCGCGGCCGCGTCCAGCATTGGCGAATTCGTCTAGCCCGCCGGCCAGGGCGGTAGTGTCGCCGCCGTTGGATTCCACACCGCGCCCACCCGCCGCGCTGATTGCACTAGTTGACGAGCGCCGACTTCACATCGTCAGGGCGGATGCGCCCGCACCCGTCGTTGGGCGCGAGCCGACGGTGCGCGAACTGGCGCTGCTGCGCCGCCGCGACCGTCGCCCACCGCCGCCTGCGCAAAGTGGGCAGCCGGCGGCTTCCGATCCTGACGCGCTGGCGGCCGTCGTCGTGGTCTCCCCGGACGCCGAGGCGGTCCCCCGCTTCTGCGCCGCCGCGCGTCCAGAACATTTCCCGCTGGTCCGCAAGCTGTTCAACGACCCGCGCACGCGGCCGGCGGCGCTGGAGGCGATGGCGCGGCTCGCCGACGCCGCCACCCTCGCCCGCACCGCGCGGGAGACCGACGCCCCGGCCCATCGCCGGCGGCTTATTGCGGCGCTGCTCCACCGCTCGGACCAACAGTCGCTCGAGCCCTTTCGCGAACTGCTCGCCGACGTCTCAACGCGGGCGGACGCGCTTGCCGCCTTGGATGTCGTGACGGACCCGCCCATCGACCCGCTGTTCGCCACGCTGGACCGCCCGCGGGGCGACCTGCGGCGCGCCGCCGCGCTGGCGCTGGGTCGCATCAACGGCCCCGTGGTGACGCGGCGGCTGATCGAGCGCGTGGCGGCAGACCAAGGCCGCGGCGACGCCTTCCTCGCCCTGGCCAGCAGCAAGGGGCGCGACGCGCAACAGTTCCTCCGCGAGGCGACGGCGTCAGAGCGGCTTTCCAGTTAGGCCAAGTCCGCCATCGCACAAGCGCAAGTTCGGTAGGCACTCTGTGACGGAGATGACCATGACCCGCCTGTTCATCCACGCTTTGCTGACCTCACTCGCGCTCGTGGCGCCGGCCGTGGCCGCGACGCCCTCGACGGCACCCGCGGGCGACACCCGCGTCTACGACGTGCGCGACCTGATTATGATCCCGCGGGACTTCCCTACCGCGGGACCATCGGAGTGCCATCCGAGGACGACGGCGTCCCTGTGGCGGCGCACTTGGCTCCCTCAGCGTCGCTGTTCGGCACCCCGTCGAGCCGGCCCGCGCGCCAGGAGCGGGTGGACGAGGTCGTTCAACTCTTGAAGGAGACCATCGCCCCGGAAACCTGGCGCGAAAACGGCGGCACGATCGGCGCGGTCCGCGAGATCGGCGGACAGTTGATCATCACGCAGACCCAGGAAAACCACGGGCACATCGGCTCGCTCCTCGGGCAGTTGCGCCAGGACTCGGGCGTGGTCCGCGCTCAGGCGCATTGGGTGCTGCTGACCCCCCAGCAAATCGCCGAGATGATCGCGCCCGCCGGAGCGAACGACGCGAACGCGCCGAAGATCGTCTCGCCGGCCGCCTTGGAGAAACTCGGGGAGCAGACCGTCCGCTACCGTGCCGAAATCTCATGCTTCCACGGACAGCAGGTGTCGCTGGCGTCGGGACGCTCGCGCAGCTTGATCTACGACCAGGAGGCCATCGTCGCGCAGAGCGCGGTCGCGATGAACCCGCGCGTCAAGCGGGTCACCGCCGGGGCGATGCTGGAGGTGACGCCGATCGTCCTGGGGCAGACCAGCGTGGCAATCGTGGAGGTGCGGTCGAGCGTTGCGCAGTGGGGGGAGGCCAACCCGGTGACGCAAGGCTACTCCCAGTCCACCACTCGGCCAGGAACCAACGCGATCACCGGTGTGCCGGACTCGGCTGTCACCGATCGCCTGAGCGTGGTGAGACAAGAACTGTTCCCTTCGCATTCCCCTTGACCAGCCTGTGCTGGTGGGGGGGATGACGCTCGAGCCGACGGTGAGCCATGCTCAGGGGCAGCAGCTCTACCTGATCTTGCAGGTGTCCTCGAGCGGCCAACCCGCAGCGAAAAACGCGTCGCCACGATGAACATAGCCCGTGGCCCGGCGTATATTTAAGACCAGCCGACGCTCGTTAAACCGGATCTGAAAAATTTCAGCGACTGGTCTTGACGAGACGATCGTTGTGGGTATTATCCGCCTCCCTCGAACGCGGAAGCGAAAGCTGATGCGAACGAGAAAGGATGAATTTGATTCGACCGCTACGCGACAGCACACCGAACTAACGTTCAGTGATCCCTACAGACAAGTAGGTCACTGACGCGAGTCGGTGACGAAGCGAAGAAGGCAGTCAAGCGGCTGCCAAGGCGAATCGTCGTCGAACCTGGACAAGTTAGCAGCGAAAAGTATCTGCTATCTCGCCCGTGTTCGACGGGGCTCAAATCGAAGCGAAAGGGCCGGCTACACCGGCGCGGACGCTTTGGCTTGGGTGAGCTCTTTGACAAGTGAATGATGAGGTTCGAAAGGTTCCTGCTCCGCGCGCTTTACCGAGGCGTGGGGCAGGGAACACAGCGACCCCTCGCCCGTTTTGGTTTGGTCTTTCTGTCGAGGGCGGGGGTCGTCGAGCACCTTTTTGGCGAGAACGTGACCCATTGCCGGTCCACCCTGGTTTCCTGTCTGTCTCTCTTGCCGACCTGTTCCCGTTTTCCCTTTGAAAAAGAGGGGAGCGCGGGTGCGGCGAGGCGAGCGTGGCGGGGGGGCACCGAGGGTGGCGGCGCGGCGTGCCCAGCCCGGGCAGGCGGCGACGGTTGCCGGTAAACGTGGTCAAGCTACTAAGGGTGTCTGGTGGATGTCTTGGCATCGAGAGGCGACGAAGGACGTGGTAGCCTGCGATATGCCCCGGGAAGCTGGCAAACGAGCGTTGATCCGGGGATTTCCGAATGAGGAAACTCACTTGGGGTTACTCCCAAGTATCCCCCGCTGAATTCATAGGCGGGCGGAAGCGAACCCAGGGAACTGAAACATCTAAGTACCTGGAGGAAAAGAAAAAGACATTGATTCCGTCAGTAGCGGCGAGCGAAAGCGGACATAGCCCAAACCGGGATTCGTCCCGGGGTTGCGGGCGCCTCGAGGGGTTACAAAACCTGGCCTAGCGGAACTGTCTGGAAAGTCAGACCACAGAGGGTGAAAGTCCCGTATGCGAAAGGCGAAGGTCCCCGTTACGAGAGGCGTACCAGAGTAGCACGGAGCTCGTGGAACTCCGTGTGAAGCTGGCCGGACCACCGGCCAAGGCTAAATACTCCTCGATGACCGATAGTGAACCAGTAGGGCGATTGAACGATGAAAAGCACGGCGACGAGCCGAGTTAAAAGCACCTGAAACCAGACACTTACAAGCGGTCGGAGGCCTATGCCCAGCAATGGGAATGGCTGACGGCGTACCTTTTGCATAATGGACCGGCGAGTGTACGTGTACGGCAAGGCTAAGGGGTCACGCCCCGGAGCCGTAGCGAAAGCGAGTCTTAAGATGGCGTCTTAAGTCGTGCGCGTACGACCCGAAACCTAGTGATCTACACATGAGCAGGGTGAATGTCCCGTAAAAGGGACAGAAGGCCCGAAGCCGTGAACGTTGAAAAGTTCTGGCATGACTTGTGTGGAGGAGTGAAAGTCTAATCAAACTGGGAGATATCTGGTTCTCATCGAAATGCCTTTAGGGGCAGCCTCGAGTTAACTACTTCGAAGGGGTAGAGCTACTGAAAGGAGACGTGGGGCTACCCGCCTACACGCTCCTATCAAACTCCGAATACTTCGAAGCGTATCTCGGGAGTGAGTCCGCGAGGGATAATCTTCGCGGTCAAAAGGGAAACAACCCGGATCGCCTGCTAAGGTCCCCAAATTCAGCTCAGTTCGGAAGGAAGTTGTTGTTCGGAGACAGCCAGGATGTTGGCTTAGAAGCAGCCACCATTTAAAAAGTGCGTAATAGCTTACTGGTCGAGAACAGCAGCGCCGTAAATGATCGGGAATAAGCTGGATACCGAAGCAGCGAGATCACAGCAATGTGATCGGTAGATGAGCGTTGCACGCCGCGTCGAAGCCGTACCGTGAGGAGCGGTGGAGCGCGTGCAAGTGAGAATGCCGGTATGAGTAACGATAATGCAGGTGAAAATCCTGCACGCCGAAAACCTAAGGTTTCCTGGGGAAGGTAAATCCGCCCAGGGTTAGCCGGATCCTAAGGCGAGGCCGAAAGGCGTAGTCGATGGACAACGGGTTAATATTCCCGTGCCGGCCGCAAAGGTCCGATGCTCGCGCGTGTGGTTTCTCAAGGCAGATCCTCCGGTTAGACGTGGAGGTTGGGGCGGGCGCAAGCCCGTCACTCGAGGCCGTTTTGTTGCCGAAGTCTGTAGCGAGAGATCCGAGAAGAGCGCGCGAGCTACGATGCGGTCGTCCGTACTAAAACTGACACAGGTAGGTGAGGAGAATATCCTAAGGCGCTCGAGAGAACTGCGGTTAAGGAACTAGGCAAAATCACCCCGTAACTTCGGGAGAAGGGGTCCCTCCTCGGCTTCGGCCGAGAGGGCGCAGGAAGTGGCCCGGGCGACTGTTTATCAAAAACACAGCTCCATGCTAACTCGCAAGAGGATGTATATGGAGTGACGCCTGCTCGGTGCCGGAAGGTTAAGGAAGTCGGTCAGGGGTTCGCCCCGAAGCTGGCGACCGAAGCCCCGGTAAACGGCGGCCGTAACTATGACGGTCCTAAGGTAGCGAAGTTCCTTGTCGGGTAAGTTCCGACGCGCATGAACGGCGTAACGACTTGGGCTCTGTCTCAACCGCAGACTCGGTGAAATTGAAGTGGCGGTGAAGAT
>DASQDR010000109.1:0-25588 GCA_035634055.1 Tepidisphaeraceae bacterium
TGCCTCGTCTTCCCCTTCGTCGCTCCGTCGCTTCGTCGCTCCGTCCCGCTCTCAGTCCCTCAGTCCCTCACTTCGTGCCTTCGTGCCTTCGTGCCTTCGTGCCTCGCTTCTCCCCCGCCTACACTTCCACCGCTCCCGCCGTCCATGACCCGCTGTTCGACCTCACCTTTCCGTTGCGGTCGGTGAAGACGCCGTTCCAGACGACGCCGGCATTGGACGCCTTGCCGCTGGTGGGGGCGAAGGTGGAGTTGTTGTAGCCGGTGTCCTCGAAGTGGTCTTTCTGCACCTGCCCGAAGGCTTCCCATTCCTGCGGGGTGCGGTAGCCGTCCTGGTTGGACCAGTAGCTCCAGACGTAGTTGATGCCGCCCTCGGCGTACTTCTGGATCGTCGGCATCGGCCAGACGTTGCCGGTGATGGTGCGGAAGCTGGACAGATCGCTGTCGGTGACCGCCACCGGGGCGCTGCCGGCGTTGCCGGTGACCAGGCTGGGGGCGAGGTAGAGGTTGTTGACCAGGTCGATGCCGTTGACGTTGCCGCCGACGCGGAGGAAGTTGCCGCGCGAGCCGGTGTTCACGCCGGTGTTGTTGACGATGGCGACGTCGACCACGCCGCGGCCGTAGTTGCCGTTGAAGCCCTGGAGCTCGATGGCCGCGTCGTTGGTGCGCTTGAAGATGTTGTTGCGCAGCATGAGGTGCTCGGTGCCGTGCAGCACGAGCATGAGCGAGGCGTCGGTGGTGTTCCCCTCGAGCACCGCCCACTTCAGGCGCGCGCCCTTGTCGTTCACGCCGGTGCTCTCGCCGAGCGGGCCGACGGAGGTGACGCCGTCCACGAAATTGTTCCCGACGGCGTAGAGGTAGCTCCCCTTGTGGATGTTGATCGTGCCGCGGTTGAGGTTATCGCCGTACTGCGGGTCGTTGGGGTTGGCAAAGGTGTTGTGCGCCAGCAGCAGGCGGTCGGTGCCGGCCGAGCGGACGTCGTGGCCGTAGAGGGTGTTGGAGACGTCGTTGCCGATCAGCGCGATGTCCTGCCCCTGCGACCAGACGAAGTATTCCTTCAAGCCCGAGCGCAGCGGCGCGTCGTTGTTGAGCACCAGCAGGCCCTTGGGGGCGGACTGCGCGTTGACGGCGTAGCCGACGTTGCGGAACTCGTTGTTCATGACGGTGTCGCCTACGCCGCCCGCGCCGACCGCCTGCACCACGCCGTCCTTCTCGCTGCCGGCGAAGGTGGAGTCGAAGACCAGGTTCTCGATCGTGCGCTGGCTGCCGCCGTTGCCGCCGAGGTAGATCATGTTCGAGTAATCGCGCGGGCCGGTGTACTTCAGCGTCGCCTTGCCGCCCCCGCCGCCATACGAGCCGATCACCACGTTGGTGTCGTAGATCCGCATGTCTTCCTTCACGTCGAAGGTGTCGCCGCTCTTGAAGAGGATCTCGACGTTGTCATTCAGCTTGCTGACCGCCTTGGCGAAGGTCTTGATCGGCCTGGACTCGCTCAGGCCGTCGTTGGAATCCGAGCCGTCGTTGCTGACGTAAACCTTCTTGCGGTTTTCATTTTGCACCGTGACGGTCGCGGTCGCGGTATCGGTCTTGCCCGACTCGTTGGTGAGCGTGAGCTTCACCGTGTAGGTGCCGGGCCGGGAGTAGAAGTGCGACGCGTTGAAGCCCGAGATGACGTTGTACTGCGACCCGCTGTCGCCGAAGTCCCAGACGTAGCGGGCGGTGAGGGGCGTGCCGTCGCCGAGCGAGGAGCTCATCGCGTTGACCGAGACCGACTGCCCGGCGTGGATGGTCTTGGAGCTGACGGCGGTGATGACGGCGTTGGGATTGGCGGCGGAGTTGTCGCGCGGCGAGATCCCGCCGGTGCCGGGCGCCGGCGCGGGCGCGGGCGTCGGCTTGCTCGGCGCTGGCTTGCTGGGCGCGGGCTTGCCGGGGGCCGGCGTCGTGCCGCTGCGGGTGACGTTGAGGGTGATGCTCTTGGCGGCGCCGGCGGTGCCGGTCGCGGCGCTCTTGCTGTAGGGGGTGGCCTTGATGGTGTGCGAGCCGGTCGGCACGCTCCACTTCACCAGGTTCCCGGCGATGTCCCCGCCGATCGCCCAGGGCGAGCCGCTCTCGGTGCGATAGTTGGCGTTGGAGTCCAGGCCGAACTTGATGCTGGCGGTCTTGCCGTTGCCGTTGGCGACGATCGTCAGGTTGGACGGCAGCTTGGCCAGGTCCAAGGTCTGGCCGCTGGTGAGGTTCTGGATCTTCTTGTCGGTGTCGGCGTTCCACAGTTCCAGGCCGCTGATCGCGGGCGCCGAGGCCGACGGGGTGGGAGTGGGCTTCGGAGTGGGCTTGGGCGCGGGAGTGGGGGCGGGCGCGGGTTTGCTGCCGCCGCCGGTGCTGCCGCCGGAGGTGTTGGCGGCGCCGACCTCGCTGTTGCGGATGATGTCCGTGCCGCTGCCGCCGTCGAGCGAATCGGTGCCGCTGCCGCCGTCGATGGTGTCGTTGCCGTCCTCGCCGTTGAGCGCGTCGTTGCCGCCGTTGGCGACGATCGAGTCGTTGCCGGAGTCGGCCCAGACGGTGTCGTTGCCGTTGCCGGTGCTGATGGTGTCGTTGCCCGCGCGGCCGTCGACCCACGCCCCCTTGGTGACCGAGGTGGCGACCGAGATCTTGTCCGACCAGTCGCCGCCGTACAGCTTGATGGACTTGACGCTGCTGGTGGCGACGGTCTTGGAGACGCCGTTCGCCTTGGCCACGAGGTTGGAGCCGGAGGTCGTGACGGTGAGCGTGTTTGTCTTGCCGTCGTCGCCGGAGATCTTCAGCACGCCGTCGGTCAGCGTCACGGCCGCGAGCAGTTGGCGCTTCTCGAGCGGTTCCATCGGGAGCGCGGGCGCGGGCATGGGCGCGGGGGTCTGCGCGGGAATCGCGGCGGTCGGGGCGGAGTTGTCGGCGGACGGGCTCGCGAATTGCTCGTGAAGGCTGGTGAGGCTCCGCGCGGCGGCGGAGGCGAGGAGGCGCGTGGCGCGGATTCCACCAACAACTACATTTCGTGACATCTCGTTCCCTAACTGTTCAGGCGACTGACGCGGAAAACGCCACAGAGGGACCGCGCGAACGAAGACCCGCGCGTTCAGGACCAAGCCCGATAGGCCCTGACACCTCCGACGTCGGTGCGGGAAACTAGGGGAACGCTGAGGTCGATCAACCCAAAAAGGGCCGCGAATCGACTTTAATTTTCGCCGGCCGCGGCCGCATCATCTCGCGAATTGCGGCGCAAATGCAGCGATGCGCTACGCTTGGGGGCCTCACGCGTGCAGCGCATTGAATGCGCAACATACGCGCAGTTGCAACGAAATGCCGCCGCCGCTGCGACTTCCCATCTTGCCTGAACTGCCTTCATTAAAATTCGTTATAGCCGCGCTCGCTCGCGCGAACGTTGTGGTTTGGTGATGCAAAGGATCGGGAGGAAGAACACGCCGGCGCAGAGGCGCAGAAGCGCACAGGCGCGCTCGATCATCGAGCGCGCCTCCGCGACCCTCTGCAATCCCATTCTTCGCGAAGACGTAAGCGCAGGAGCAACGAGCGGAACGCTACCGCTTCTCCGCCTCTTGCGCGATGGTCACCTTGATCGGGTTGTCGCGCTGGGCGGCCCAGCGTTGGCAGGCCTGCTCAAGGTCGGACGGGGTGCTGATCTCGCCGTCGCCGTTCCAGATCATGGTCAGGCGGTTGGTCGCCGTCAGCGCGCCGTCGGCGCCCTTGCTGGCCTTGAGGACGTACGCGCGCCCGCCGTCGCCGAAGCCGGGCTTGGCCTTCTTCGGGTCGTCCAGCTCCACCACGCGCTCGAAGCCACCCTTGGGGAAGACGGCGGAAATCGCGACGGACGTGTAGCCGGACTCCGGCTGGTTGGAGTCGCCGGCGCTGATGGCGTAACCGGGATCGGCCTTCTCCGTCCACTTGCCGTTGGGCAAATCGCGGATGCCGATGCCGATCTGCAACCCGTCGAGGTTCTCCCCCTCGACGCGCACTTCATCGCGAACGGTGCGGTCGTCGGCCACCAGCGTGAGCAGGCGCGTGAGGGTGACGTTGCGCCCGCCGCCGACCTGGATCGGCGCGGTGCAGCGGACGAGCGTCTCGACCGGCCCGGTGTAGATGCACTCGACCTGGCTGGTGGGGATCTGCGGCCGGCCGGACTGCTCGCCGGCGGCGAAGACGTACGCGCCGCCGATCGCGGGGCCGTGGCCGACCTTGAGGATGTCGACGCCCCAGAAGGCGAGCTTGTGGTACGAGTCGTGCCCGTGCTCGTACGCCTCGACGAGGCGCAGCCCGCGCCCTTCGCGGGTCTTGCCGAAGGCGTCCATGCCGAAGCCCATGGTGTTGGCGCCGGGGCCGGTCTCCATGCGGTAGGCGATCAGGTTGTTCTCGAACGAGCGGTAGGCGTAGCGGTCGTCCCAGGCGGTCTTCGGCGGGAAGCCGGGCATGTTCAGCCGCTGCGGCGCGGTGTAGACGTACAGCTGCTTCTTCTCCTTCGCCTTCAGCGGCAGCGCGAAGATGAGCGTTCGGTTGCTCACCTGGTGCGCGACGAAGTGCTCATTGGCGCGGTCGCGGCGGGGCTGGGTGGTGGCGTTGTTGCGCGGGTTGTTCGGGTCGACCACGCAGACCTGCCCGACCCGCGCCTCCGGCAGCGTGCGGCGCAGCTCGGCCATCGGGATGTGCACCAGCGCCGCCTCGACCGGCACGTCCGCCGGGTTCTCCACCGTCACCGCCACGCGCTGCGTGACGGGGCCGAAGTCTTTCAACTCGAACCAGGCGTCGGCCGCGCGGGCGGGGCGGGCGGCAACCACGAGGACGGTGAGGGCGACCGTCAGCAGCACGAGTGTCTGGCGCATGGCAGGAATTCTCCCTTGGCGAGCGGTTACTGAACGGGGAACGCGCCGCGCGGGTCTTGCGGCTCGTCGAGCACGTTGGCCGGCTCCAGCCGGGGGACCAGCAGGTGGATGACGAGCAGGGCCAGCAGGTACGCCGAGCCGGCGATGGCGAAGACGATCACGTAGCTGCCGAACATGTCGCGCAGCCGCCCGGCCCCCATGTTGAGGAAGAACCCGCCCATCGCGCCGCAGAAGCCGCCGATGCCGACGACCGAGCCGACGGCCTTGCGCGGGAACATGTCGCTGGTCAGGGTAAACAGGTTGGCGCTGAACCCCTGGTGAGCGGCGGCGGCGATGCCGACGAGCCAGACTGCGACCCACTGGTTGTCCACGATCGGCGCCATCACCACCGGCACGATGCAGACCGCGCAGACCAGCATCGCGGTCTTGCGCGCGGCGTTGGTCGTCCATCCCTTGCTGAGCAGGAACGAGCTCAGCCACCCGCCGCCGACCGAGCCGACGTCGGCCAGCAGGTAGACGGTGATCATCGGCAGGCCGATGCTCTTCAGGTCCACGCCGAAGCGGTCGTTCAGCACCACCGGGAACCAGAAGAGGTAGAACCACCAGATCGAGTCGGTCATGAACTTGCCGATAGCGAAGGCCCAGGTCTGGCGGAACTGGATCAGCCGCGCCCAGGGGATCTTCACCGCCGGGTCGGGCGGGTCGCTCTGGATGTAGGCCAGCTCGCTGCGCGTGAGCCGCGGCTGCTCGGTCGGGCGGCGGTAAAAAGGGACCCACAGCGCCACCCACACCAGCCCGGCCAGCCCCGTGATGATGAACGCCGACTGCCAGCCGAACTTGATCGCCAGGATCGGCACCACCGCCGGCGCGATGATGGCGCCGACGTTGGAGCCGGCGTTGAAGATGCCGGTCGCGGTGGCGCGCTCCTTGCGGGGGAACCACTCGGCGGTGGTCTTGATCGCGGCGGGGAAGTTTCCCGCCTCGCCGATCCCCAGCGCGAACCGGGCGGCCATGAAACTGTAGGTCCCGCGCGCCATCGCGTGGGCGGCGGCGGCGAGCGACCAGACGATCAGGCAGATCGTGTACCCCCAGCGGGTGCCCACCTTGTCGATGAACCACCCGACGAAGAGGAACCCGATGGCGTACGCCAGCGTGAAGGCCGCGTTGATGTCGCCGAACTGCGTCGCCGACCAGCCGAACTCGCGGCGCAGGTCAGGCCCGAGCACGCCGAAGACCGCCCGGTCCACGTAGTTGATCGTCGTCGCCAGGAACAGCAGCGCGCAGATCAGCCAGCGATAGCTCGCGTACCACGGCGGCGACTGCGCGTCGGCCGCGTAATCGATTGGCTGAACGGGTTGCGGCGCCGCGGCCGGGTCCGATGTTGTCGTCGTCGTCGTCTCAGCGGGCAAGCCAACCTCCATCGACATTGAGAATTGCGCCGTTCAGGTAATCCGCGTCGCGCGACGCGAGGAAGAGGCAGGTGCCCGAGATGTCGTCGGGCTGGCCCCAGCCGCCCTGCGGGATGCGGCCGAGGATGGCGGCATTGCGGGTCGCGTCCTCGCGCAGGGGGCGGGTGTTTTCGGTGGCGATGTAGCCGGGGGCGATCGCGTTGACGTTGATTCGCTCCTTGGCCCACTCGTTTGCCAGCGCCTTGGTGACGCCGGCGATGCCGTGCTTCGACGCAGCGTACGCCGGGACCAGGATCCCGCCCTGGAAGCTGAGCAGCGACGCGATGTTGACGATGCGCAGCCGATCCTCCGCCCCCGCGCGATCGCGCCCGCCGCCCTTGAGCCACCAGCGGGCGACGCCCTGGGTGAGGAAGAACGGGCTGGTCAGGTTCACGCGGATCACGTCGTCCCAGTCCTGCTGCGAGAACTCGACCGCCGGGGCGCGGCGGATGATGCCGGCGTTATTAACCAGCACGTCGATGCGGCCGAAGCGGCCGACCACGTCCGCCACCAGCGCGTCCAGCTCCGCCGGCGACGCGTTGCCCAGGTCCGCCGCCATCGCGTGGTACCGCTCGCCCGCCTCGGCCCGGATGTCGTCCTGGCTGGAGCGCGCCACGCCGACCACCTGCGCCCCCTCGCGCGCGAAGGCGACGGCGATGCTCCCGCCGATCCCCCGGCTCGCTCCGGTCACCACGGCCACTTTGCCTTCGAATCGTTTACTCATTTTCGTGGCATGGGCGCCTCGCCCATGTATCCGCGGCGGCACGGCCGCTCGTGTCGTCCTGCCGCTGCGCGGCGAGCTGCATGGGCGGGGCGCCCATGGCACGTAAGAAGGTCTACCTCAACTCCGCCGCCGGCGCGGCGTCCATGTCGTTGAAGACCTGGTTTTCGCCGGCCATGGCCCAGATGAACTTGTACGCCGCCGTCCCGCAGCCGCAGTGGATCGACCACGCCGGCGACAGCACCGCCTGCTCGTTGTGGACGAAGACGTGCCGCGTCGCCTGCGGGGTGCCGAGGAAGTGGGAGACGATGTGCCCCTCGGCCACGTCGAAGTAAAAGTAGATCTCCGTCCGCCGGCTGTGCGTGTGCGGCGGCATGGTGTTCCAGACGGATCCTTCGTTCAGCGCCGTGAAGCCCATCACGAGCTGCGCGCTCTTGATCCCGCCGGGGTGGATGTACTGGTAAATGGTGCGCTGGTTGGCGGTCGCCTGCGAGCCGAGCTTGACCGGGTTGGCCTCTTCCCGCCGGACCAGCGTGGTGGGGAACGACTGGTGCGCCGGGCAGCTCAGCAGGAAGAACTTGGCCGGGTTGGCCTTGTCGGCGGACTCGAACGTGACGGCCTTGGCCCCCATGCCGACGTACAAGCCGTCGAGGTTCGCCATCTCGTGCGCCTTGCCATCCACGCGCACCGTGCCGCGGCCGGCGCCGATATTGATCACGCCCAGCTCGCGGCGGGCGAGGAAAAAGTCCGCGCCGGTCTCGGGATCGTTCTCCAGCGTGACCGCCGCGCCCGTCGGCCGCACGCCCGCCAGCGCCATGCGGTCCAGGTCCGTGAAGGTCCAGTCGATCTGCTCGTTGGAGACGACGTTGTCGATCAGGAACGTGCTGCGGAGCAGTTCCGAGCCCATCGTGTCCAGCTCGCGGGCGGTGGGGGAGGTCATCGGCTTGAAGGGCGTCACGGTTGGAATACTCCACTCGGTGAAGGGTTAACAATCAAGATACCGCACCGGCGGCGGGGGGAACATAGGATGGAGCCGGTTCGCGCCGCTCCCGCCGGCGGTCCGGCCGCGGGGGCAACGCCGCACGAGCTGCGCTAGTAAAGACGGGACGAGATTGGGAGACCGCCTGATGCCTCGACCGCCGCGCCGCAACGTCATCGCCTGGCTGCTCCTCGTTGCCGCCGGTGCGGCGCCGCCCGCCCGCGCGGCAGCCGCGGCCGATGCTGCCCCGCCGGCGACGCGATCGACATTCATCCACAACTTCGACGACGCCGTCGCCCGGCACCCCGCCGGCGCGACGCTCGCGCGACTCTTTCCCGCGCCCGCCCCCGCGCTCCCGCCCGAGTTCGCGCCGACCGGCCTGACGAAGCAGGATTACCTTAAGCTCGTCGCCGGCAACGTCGATTTTTGGAAGCGCCACCAGAACCCCGCCGGCGCGATCATCGACCCTTACGAGAAGGACCCGGCCGACCCGGGGCAGGGCCTGGAGAAGCAATACTCCACGCCGGCCTTCGCGCTGTCGTGCGCCACGTTGATCAAGGAGGCCGGGCGCGACGACTTGCTCGACGCGGCCGTCCGCGCGTTCAGCTTCGCCCTGTCCGCCCTTCAGAACAAGACCACCGCCAACGCCCACCCGGACTTTTACATCCCCATGCTCGTCCACGCACACCGCGCGCTCAAGACGCGCGTGCCGGCGGACGTCGCGGCGAAATGGGAGGGGCAGTTCAAGGCCCTGGTCCCCCAGCAGGTTTACAAGGACACGCGCGGCGGCGGGAACTGGAACCTGGTCAACGTCGCCGGCGAAGCGCTGCGGCGCAAGGACGACCTCGTCGCGCCCGAGCAACTCGCCGCGCAGCAGAAGTACCTCGACGCCATGCTGGCCGCGCAGCAGAAGCACTTCAGCCGGTACGGGATGTACCTGGATCCCAACGTTCCGCTGGCGTACGACGCGTTCCCGCGACTGTGGCTGGAGGACATGCTGGCCGACGGCGCGTACCCCGACGGCGCCGAGCGCGGCGCGGTTGAGCAATTCGTAATGCTCGGCGGGCTGTCGTCGCTGCTGCTGGTCTCGCCCTCGGGCGAGTGGCCCAGCGGCGGGCGGTCGGCGCATCACCAGTGGAACGAGGCGCAGTCGGCGGTCATCGGTGAGGCCAACGCCGCGCGCTGGAAACGCCTAGGGCGCGACGACCTGGCCGGGGCGTTCAAGCGGATGGCGCGGATGTCGGTTGAATCAATTTTCCGCTGGCAGCGGCCGAGCGGGGAGCTGTGGATCGTCAAGAACTACGCCGAGCCCGCCGGCCGCTTCGGCTTCGAGGGGTACAGCTTCAACTCGCAGTACAACCTGCTCGCCGCCGCCATGCTCTGCATCGCGCACGCTCGAGCGGACGAGTCGATCCCCGAGCGGCCGATGCCGTCGGAGCACGCCACCTACGTCTACGACATCAGCGATCCGTTCACCAAGGTGGTCGCGGCCAGCGGCGGGTACTACGTGCTGGTCGATATCGCCGCCGACGGGCACTACAACGGCAGCGGCTTGCAGCGCGTCCACCGCCGGGGGGTGGCGCTGTCGCCGCTGAGCGACAGCGCCGCGCCCGACCGCTGGTTTGCCGGTGCCAAGGGCGACCCGAAGATCGGCCTCGCCCCCGGCATCCAGTGGAAGGACGGCGACGCGTGGATCGGCCTGGCGGACTTTCAGCGTGAGAAGGCCGCGCCGAAAACATCCGCAACGGCCCCGCCGCCCGCGCCTGCGCGGCCGCAGCGCGTGGTGAAGCGGGCGGAGGTCATCATCGACCCGTCGAGCGACCTCGGCGCCGTCTTCATGATCCGCTACGACCTCGAAGGCCCCGGCGCGCGCGACGTGGCCGAGCGATATGAGATCACCGCCGACGGCGTCCAGTGCACCCAGCGCTTCGCCGACGACGCCGGGCCGGTCGAGACGGCGCGCTTCGCGTTCCCGCTCCTGGTTAACGACGGCGCCCGCGACACGCGGGTGTCGCTCGACCCGCCCGGCCGGCTCAACGTCGGCGGCAGCGGCGGCGAGCTGACGCTCCAGATCCTCCCGCCGCCGGAACTGAAGTTCACCCTCGACGGCCCGCGCATTCCCACCCACAACGGCCACGTCCAGGCCGCCGTCGGCACGCTCGACGACCCGGTGACAGGAATCGGGTGGATCGTCACGCTCCGGCCCGCGCCGATCGCCAAATGAGGGAAGATGAAGGATGAAGGATGAAGGAGGAAGGAGGAAGGATGACGGTGGAAGGCACAGTGCGTTCAACTGCTTCCTTCATCCTTCATCTTCATCCTTCATCCTTCCCTCCATCCTTCTCTTCAGTGGTGGCGGCCGTCGTAATGGCCGCGGTGGTGGTCGTGACGGTCAGGGTGGCGGTGATGGTCGTGGTGCCGGCCGCGGTAGCCGTGGTAGTGGTCGGTCCGAGAGGAAGGGTAGTACCCGCCGCGGTGCTCGTGGCGCCCGCGCGGCGAGGAATGCCGGTGGTCGTGCCGCTCGTAAGAGCAGCCGGTGAGAAGTATTGCGATGATGGAGAACACGATCAAAAACGTGATGGAACGCATGAGCATTGCTCCCGTGCGAAAGGGTGTCTGTGATGGACTCCCTCTCCCCGGTTCGCCGGGGAGAGGGTTGAGGAGAGGGGCGCGGCGCGCCTGGAGTCGCTGAAGCGCACCCGGCGCAACGGGCGTCGGAAACCGTCTTCCCGACGCCTATCGCGGACGGACAATGCCTGGCCGATCCTCCCGCTGCTCGCCCTGCTCCGCGGCGCTAACCCCGGGTACGGCCTGAAGGAGCCAAGCGCGGTCGCCGTCGATCGATCGGCAGTGCGGGCACGCGGCTTTCCGGCCCCTCGCAGGACGCGGTCGGTGGGGCTACCACCGCATCGGCAGCCGGACGTCGATGCGGGCGTGGGACGCTTGCCGCGCCGGCGGTGGGCACGGGGCGGCCACGGGGGCGGCGACGGCCAGTACCGGGCGAACCTCCCAGTGCGCGGGCGAGACGAGTTCCTCGCGCGTGACCGTCTCCCACCGGCCGGCGCAGACCTGTTCCTGGCGCCCGCGGTCCTCGTAATGGCCCGGCGTCACCACCACGTCGCGCGGCGGGCCGTCGGCGTAGTGGCCGGGCTCGACCATCACCAGTTGCCGCTCGGGCCGGCCGTTGACGATCGCGTCGCGGTACTCGTACTTCTCCGGCACCCAGACGCGATCCGCCACGCGCTGCACGACCGGCTCGACCCAGACGCGATCGACCACCGTGCGGTAGACCGGCTCGACCCAGCGGCGGTCGGTCACCGCGCGGTAGACCGCCGGCACCCATACGCGCTGCTCGACCACCGGCGGCGGACAGATCACGATCGGGCGCGGCGGCGGCGGCGGCGGCGGGCAGATCGGCGCGGGGGGCGGGCAGTATCCGCTGCCGGTGCGGCTCGAGATGCCGACGCCGCCGCGCCAGCGGTCATCGTCGCGATCCCGCTCGTAGCGGCCGCCGCGGTCGTAGGACCGGCCGTCGCGCCAGTCGCGGCGGTCCCGGCCGCGGTCGTCGTCGCGGTCCCGATCGTGTCCCGCCAGCGCCGCCGACGGCACGCCCGCCAAAGCGGCGGCGACCAGCGCGGCTCGAATCGATCGGGACTTCATCAGAAGCGAAAGTGGATGAAGGGTAACCATCGAGCGCTCCTAAGCCTGTGGCGGGCGGGCCGGGCCAGGCGAAGCGGCGGTTGGTCCGCCTCCGCACCCGCCCGGCGTCTTACGCCACGCCACTAGACACGACACGGATGCGGATGGTTAAGTTAGCTGTGGCAAGCTTGTGAGCGGGGGAGGTTCAATTGAGGGGGGTGGAAGTTATCGGACCGACCGATCGTGCGGCCGGGGACGGAAGCGGCGCTCGCGGGAAGGGCGGACCAGGGGCTCCCGCCCCCGGCTATGAGGAGCACAGGCGAGCGCGGAACGATCTCGCTTCGATGTCACGTTCCCGCACCGCCGAAGCGCGAGCTTTCGGTGCAACGAGTTGCGTCGCTGCTGCTCGCTTAACCGCCCACGCGTTCAAAGGCGACGGGGCTTGAGCGGTCGGGATGGCTGGAGCGACCGCTACTTCGCGCGCGCCGCGGCCGGCGCGCTGGCCGCGTTGCCGTTGATGGCGTTGCCGTCCAGCGACTCGATCAGCTCGACGACCGCGTTCACGTCGTGCGTGAAGTGCGCGCGGCGGAGCGCGTCGCGCTTCGACTTGTCGTCCTGCTTGCTCAAGAGCCCGTCGAGGTGGCGGAACAGCTTTTCCTTCAGCCAGTACCCCTTGTCGTAGCGCTCGCCGACGGAGGAGGCGAAGCTGAGGTTGTCGTGCTCAGTGTTGGTCAGACCCTTCTTCCAGGCGGCGCGGTAGATCTTCAGCGCCTCCTGGAACGAGAGGGACGACTGCCGGGAAAAGAGCTCGTGCAGTCCCTTCCACTTCGCGTCGCGCGGGTCGATCAGCTCGCGGGCGTCGGGGTGCGGGTCCTTGTCGGTCTTGTAGTCCAGCAGGTTGACGCTCAGGTCGATCTTCTCGTCGCCGTCGTAGTCGTAGGTGATGAGGTCGAAGAAGCCGTTCTTGTCGGTGTCGGCGTACTGAACGATCTCGCCGATGCGCGGTGCGTTCTGGGGCGATGAATTTCCCAGGACCGGGTCGCTGCCCCAGTAGCGGGCGTGCTCGTCGACGGTCCACGCGCCGCTCTCAGCGCCGAAGAGGTGGAGCTTGCCGTCCCAGCGGCCGACGTAGAGCTTCCCCTTGCCGCTGTTGTCGTCGTCCCACTCCCCGCGGTCGCCGAGCGAGTCCGATTGCGGGTGCCCGGCCAGCGCCGCCCCCTCGCGCCGCTGCTGGCCGGACCAGCGGCGGGTGTTGTACTTGTTGGTGGTGGGGTACTGGAGCTCGACGCGCTCCCAGCGGTGGTCGTCGTCGTCCTCGTCGAAGACGATCCAGACGCTGCCGAAGTTGGTCTTCCACATCTCGTCGAAGCACTTGTCGTGCGTCACGTAGACGAAGTGGTCGATCCGCCGCCAGTTGTCGAAGCGGAAGTACTTGCCGTCGAGGACCCACTGCGGGGCCTTCATGTTGTGCGGGTCGCGGTACGTGCGGTAATCGATGCGATCGCCCCGGGAGCCGTCGGGGGCGGAGAAGAAGCGCCAGGAGATGTCGAAGTCCATCTCGTTGCCCTTGGACGAGTCGTTGTCCAGGTCCCAGCCGCCCATCGCCTCGTTGATCATCCCGTCGAAGGTGAGCTGGGGGTTGTCCTCGGTGCCGCCGGTGCGCCGGGCGGACTCAATGAAGCGGATGGTCATTTCCGTCAGGCCGTCATTATCGAAATCGTAGAAGGCAAACGGGTTCTCCCAGTTGTATTCCACGTTGGTGAAGACGCCGGGGGGGAAGTGCTCCTTGAGGAAGATGGTGTTGCCGTTGTAGTCGGGCGAGAAGTTGGGCGGGGGGATCAGGTGGGTGGGGGAGGTCGTCGGCGGGACGCGCCAGTTGGCGTTGTAAAACTCGAAGTTCTCCCAGTTGACGTACCCGTTGACGCCGTCCTGGTCCACGTCGATGAAGGCCATCCAGTGCGACGTCCCGCCGCGCACGCCGCGGGCGTTGGCGCGCGGGTTGACGCCGAAGATCTGAGCATCGGCGCGGCCGTCGTTGTTGTTGTCGACCCACTTGACGCTCATGTCCTCCGGGCCGTCGTAGTACCCGTCGCCGTCGGAGTCGACCTGCATCGCGTCGAGCGTGACGTCGCCGCGGACGTCGGCCGGCTTCATGTCGTCGTTCTCGTCGAGCCAGCGGACGCGCTTCTTGTTCCACCAGCGCTCCAGGACGTCGGGGTCGCCGTCGTTGTCGACGTCGGTGCGGAGGATCTCGGCGTCGTCGGGCCGGGCAGATTGCAGCCTGGTGCGGCGGGGCGAGGTCGGGTCCTTCTCCGGCGGGGAGAACTGCTGGGTGCGCGCGGTCCGGGTCGTTGCCGCCGGCCGGCGCTCGCCCGGCTGGCTCGCGGGGGCGGAAGCGCGCTCTTGAGCGATCGCCAGGGGAAGTCCGGCAACGGTGACGACGGCGGCGAGGATCACACTTCGGTGCATGCGGCTACTCCTGCTGGAACTGCCCGCGCGCGGGGGGCGGCGGGGGACGCGACGTACGTTAACCGGACCCTCCGCCCCGGCGGAACCCGGCGCTCGCGCCGTGACAACGAAACCCGTCGCCGCGACCGGCGCCGCGAGCCTGGGTGGCGCAACCGCTGGTACCACTTGCGCCGACAGCCGTTGCAACCGCCGCCTCGCCGTCGAGGGAACCGCACACACATCCAAAACGGACCGAATTCACGACGCCCGCAAAAGGCGCGACGGCAGTGAGGAACAGCGGCGGGCGGATGGCGTTCGGCGGGCGCGTAAAAAAGCCTCGGGTTGAAGAAGGAGGGGGGGAACCTTCTTCGGGGAGTACCCGAGGCCGAAGGCAGCATAGCGCCGAGATTTTCAGAATGCAAGCGGGAAGTTGCCGGGGAAACAGTTTCGAAAGTCCGCACCGCTTCGTCGACCTCCGACGCCGCCCGCGCGGCCGGCGCCGCTCCCGCGCCGCCATCGCGGTTGCCGGGTTCTCCCGCAACGCGCACCTTCGCCGCCCTCGGCCAGCGTCGGTTTTATCGGGCGTTGCGCGTCGCCGGGCGCGGCTCCCGCGGTCGCGGGCGCGACTTGCTTTGACCCCGGGCGTGGCTCATACTTCGATCCCGGACGCACCTCCGCCGCCGCGCGACGCAAGCTTAGCTCGACGCTGCTCTTGCAACCCGAACACCGGCCCCCGCCGGGACGTAGACGTAGCGGCAAGGGCATCATCACGCGCCCGCCCCGCGCCGCCGCCGCCGCCGCATCAGGGCGCCGCGCGGTTGGCGTCGGGCAGCGGCACGGGTCAGAAGAGGCATCGTGGCTTTCATCCAAGGCGCGTCGCGCTGCCAGATCGAGATCACCGAGGACGACCTGGTGCGCAAGACCGCGCCCGACCCGGTCTACTCCGTCCGCCTGCGCCAGCAGATCAAGAAGCAGCGCGGCTTCGTTCGCCAGAACCGCCTGGACTTCTGCCTCGCCCCCGAGGTGACCGCCGAGCGGGTCGTTGGCAACGATGTCTACCAGGCGGAGATGAAGTACATCAACGGGCTCGATTTCATCGAGTTCGTCAAGCACGCCTCGCGCGACGAGCTGGAGCGAACCGCCCGGCAGATCGCCCGCATCATCGAGCAGAACATCGAGGCCAGCCCCACCACGCTGGTGCCGCACGCGGTGCTGCGGGAGAAGGTCGAGTCGATCCGCGCCAAGTGCGACTCGCCGGTGCTATCCCACTTCGATCGCTTTCCGGCCGCGGACCTGACGCTGCCGGTCGGGGTCTGCCACGGGGACCTGACGCTCTCCAACGTCCTTTTCTGCCACAATGGGATCGCGCTGATCGACTTCCTGGACAACTTTGTCGAGACGCCGTTGCAGGATATGGTGAAGGTCCGGCAGGACACCTGCTACGCGTGGTCGTGCCAGTTGTACCGCCACGAGTACGACAAGGTGCGGACGCTGCTGGCGCTGAAGTACCTGGACCGGCGGTGCGACGAGCTATTTTCGCGGCACCCGTTTTACGCGCGGCACTACCCGATCTTCCAGTTCGTGAACCTGGCGCGGGTGCTGCCGTACTGCGAGACCCCGCAGCTCCGCGCGTACGTGGAGAGCTGCATCCAAGAGCTGGTGAGAAGCCATGTATGACCTGATCATGCCCGCCGCCGGCGGTTCGACGCGTTTCGCCGGCACCCGCCCGAAGTGGCTGCTCACCCACCCGCTGGGCGACCTGATGTTTTACGAGGCGCTGCGCGGGCTGGACCTGTCGAAGTTCGATCGCATCTTCATCACCTGCCTCCAGCAGCACGACGAGAAGTTCCACTGCGTGCAGGCGATCCGCAACCAGACCGCCAAGCGCGGGCTCGCGGACAAGGTGAGGGTGATCGTGCTGCCCGAGCCGACGCGCCACCAGCCGCAGACGGTGGCCGAGACCATCAAGCGCGGGGAGATCACCGGCGCGTTCGTGGTCAAGGACAGCGACAACTACTTCGAGCTGACCCCCGAGCCGACCAACTTCATCTCGGTCTGCGACGCCACCCAGCTCCCGCCGGAGAACTCGGTCAACGTCTTCAACAAGTCGTTCGTGCAGGAGAACGAGCACGGCGTGGTGGTGAACATTGCCGAGAAGCAGGTGATCAGCAAGAACATCTGCACGGGAGCTTACGGGTTCTCCAGCGCCGATCAGTTCATGAAGTACTACGAGCCGCTGGCCGCCCAGGACAACCTGTACCTGTCGCACGTCATCTACAGCATGATCCTGGACAACCACAACTTCTTCGCGAAGGAGTGCTTCAACTACCTGGACTGGGGAACGCTGGACGACTGGCTGCGTTACACGGCGGAGTACGCGACGATCTTCATCGACCTTGACGGCACGCTGGTGCAGAACTCGGCCGAGCACTTTGACCCCATCTGGGGGACCACCGCCGGCATCCGCGAGAACATCGACGCGGTCAACGCGCTCTACCACTCGAACAAGGTGCGGATCGTGATCACCACGACGCGGAGCGAGGCGTTCCGCGAGCAGACGGTCGGCCAGCTCGAGCGCGAGGGGATCAAGTACCACGACCTGATGCTGGGGCTCAGCCACGGCAAGCGGGTGATCGTCAACGACTTCGCGCCGACGAACCCGTACCGGAGCTGCGACGCGATCAACATCCCGCGCAACTCGCCGACGTTGGCCACGCTGATCCGCGGCACCTTCGGCCGCACCCTGCACCTCCCGACCCGCTGAGGAAATTTTCCCGATGTCCACGCCGCCGTCACCGGAGCAGCAGCAACCGTCAACCTCCTCCACCGCCTCGGACGCGGGCGCGCCCGCCTCGTCAATCGTGCTCAACGTCATGGGCCTGCGCGAGCTGGCGGTGTACGGGTTCCGCTCCTGGCTGCTCCAGGATTTCGGGCGCCCGTACGAGGTGATCGTCAACCTGTTCACGCCGTACCGCCACCTGTTCGACCCGCTGATCGCCGGCGCCAACCCCAACTGCCGCGCCATCATCCACCAGCACGAGGAGCCTGAGTTCTTCAACGTCTCGGCCGCCAATAACTTCGGGCTGCACCTGTCGCGCGGGCGCTACGTGATGTTCTCCAACGCCGACATCATTTACCCCTCCTACTTCCTCTCGCGCGCGGTGGCCGAGCTGGAGCAGCGCGACGTCTGCTACGCGGTGGCGGGGCGGCTGAACCTGACGGCGGCGCAGAGCGCGGAGCTGCGCCCGGTAACGGACTACACGCGCGAGCGCGGGTTCGACCATCTCGTCGGCCTGGAGCGCAGCCCCAGCGACGTTTGGCCCGCCATCTCGCCCTGGATGCTGCGGCGCGACGTGGCGCTGGCGGTGGGCGGGTTCGACCCGCGCATCCTGATGGCCGAGGACCGCGACCTCAACGACCGCGTGATGCACTACCTTCGCCGCACCGGCCAGCAGCACAACCTGGTCGCCTTCTGCGACCTGCTGGGCTACCACCAGTACCACACCAGCACCGGCCAGTTCGACGCGTTCACCCCCGCCAAGGCGATCATCGAGCCCCGCTACCAGCGGCTGACGGCCGACCCCAACAGCACCGAGGACGTCGTCCCCACCCGCCTGGACGATGGCCATTCCATCCTCGAAGACATCCGCAAGACGCAGAAACCCCCGCGCATGAACCAGTACCGCACCGACTTCAAGGGCAAGCTCGCCCGCCGGGCGCAGAAGGTGTGGAGCGCGCTGGTCCACGGGAAGTGAGCGGGTTGGGGGATGAAAGGTTGACGAGGGTGAAGGCCGCGGTTCGTCCCTCAGTCCCTCACTCCCTCACTCCCTTATTCCTCACGCCTTAAACGCACCCGCCGTGACGCCGGTCATGAACGGCTTGGTCGCGTACACGAACAGGATCAGCAGCGGGACGCTCGCGATCACGTAGGCAGCAAACATCGTCGAGCGATCGGTCTGGGCGGTCTGCTGCACCTGGGCCATCAGGTACAGGCCCGTCGAAACCACGGCGTACTTCGAGTTGGGGTTGGCGATCTGCGGCCAGAGGAAGTTGTTCCACGTCCCCAGCACGTTGACGATCACCACCACCGCGATGATCTGCTTGCTCAGCGGCAGCACGATGTGCCAGTACTGCGCCAGGTGCCCCGCCCCGTCGAGGCGGGCGGACTCGAACAACTCCTGCGGCAGACCGTCGAAGAACCCCTTGAACAGGAAGATCGCCATGATCTGCCCGCCCGCCACGTACGGCAGGATCAGCACCCAGTAGGAGTTGATCAGCCCGAGCCGCTTCACCCACAGGAACGACGGCACCAGCGTCAGCACGCCGGGGATCATCATGAAGCTCAGCACCACCAGGAACAGCGCTTTGTGCCCCGGAAAGCGGTAGCGGCTGAAGACGTAGGCGCTGACCGATCCGATCACCACTACCCCGATCGCGCTGCACGCGGAGACGATCAGCGAGTTGAGCATGTACGGTCGGAAGATCCGCCAGGTGTAAACGAACCCGCGCGACAGCTCGCGCCAGCAGTTGGCCATGGCGTCGCGGTAGGCGACGGTGGTGAGCGGCACGTCCGTCGCCCGCGCCGCCGACGGCTTCTCCCCCTCCGCCGGCGGCACGCGGAGCAGGATGCGCTCGTCCTGCCCGCTCAGCTTGAACCAGGTGAACTTCACCGCATTGGTCGCCGCCGCCGGCAGCCCGAAGAAGCTGTGATACTGCTCGCTGGTCCGCCGCAGCGCGTTGTTGACCACGAACGCGAACGGCAACAACGTCATCGCCGCGATGGTGATCAGGGCAAGATGAATCGGGATGTCGGAGCGGCGCTGGATCATTTCCTTCATTCCAACCATGAAGAATGGGAACACGAATCTCCAACGAATCTTCACGAATGGACACGAACGAAGAGCAAGAGCTTCTCCTATCTTCATTCGTGAAGATTCGTGAGCATTCGTGCCGATTCGTGTTCTGTCTTTCTTCGATTCCGATTCAGCTTCCCTGCAACTCCTCACTCGTCTTCATGACCCGCATGTTGATCACCGTCAGCGTCAGGATCAGCAGGAACAGGGTCACGCCGATGGCGCAGGCGTAGCCCATGCGTTGGAACATGAAGGCGTTGAGGTACATCCACAGCCCCGGCACCATGGTTTTAAACCCGGGCCCGCCCTTGGTGAGGATGTAGATGGCCTCGAAGGACTGGATGCCGCCGATGATCGTGAGCATGACCAGCAGCTTGATCTGGCTCATCACCATCGGGACGTCGATGAGCAGGAACTTGCGCAGCCCCGTCGCGCCGTCCAGCATGGCCGCCTCGTGGACCGAATCGGGGATGCTGGTCAGGCCGGCGTAGTAGATCAAGATGTTGATCCCGCCGGCGAAGGGGAAGCCGATGCAGGCGATCGCCAGCAGCGCGGTAGGGGGATCGGAGAACCACCCGCGCGCCAGGCCGTTCATCCCGAGCCGCTCGAGCAGCGCGTTGACCAGTCCCCCCTCGCTGTAGATCAGCCCCTGCCAGATCAGGTAGACCGCCACGTTGGGCACCACGATCGGGAGCAGGAACAGGATGCGGTAGAAGTAGCTGGCGCGCTCGGAGCGGAGCGAGAAGATCAGCTTGGCGACCGTCAGCGGCACGACGATCACCGCCACGACGTGGATCGCCGTCAGCAGGAGCATGTTGCGGAAGCTCTCGCCGAAGGTGTCGTCGCGGAGGTACTCGCGGTAGTTGGCAAGCCCGACGAAGCGGCTGTCGCCGCCGATCTCGTAGTCGTAGAACGAGGTGAGGAAGGCGACGGCGAAGGGGACGAGGCTGAAGATTGCCAGCAGGATGAACGTGGGGGCGAGCAGGGCGTAGAGGCCGAGGGTTTCAACGGCCCTGCCGCCCGGCCTTCCGCCGCCGGTGGTGCGGCGGGGAGGGGCGGCTGCGGGTGCCGCGATGGCGGCGGCGGCGGCGGTAGCGGCGGCGGGGCCGACCGCCGACGCCGGCCCGGTCAAAGGCGTCGTGCTGCCCTGCGTCATCGCGGCAGCTCGCTCACCGGCCGCCGCAGCGGCTCGCGCTCGGCCCACACCTTTTCGTAGCGCTCCAGGTCGAGCGACTTGCGCCGCACGAGCGTCTCCGACGCCGCTTGCAGGTTCCGCTCCATGCGCGCGAAGAACTCCGCCTCGCTCATCCCGCCGTTGAGGTACAGCTCGAGCATCCGCAGCAGCACCTCCCCGAAGCGCAGGTCGAAGCTGAAGAACCACTTGGTCATCGCGTAGCGCTGCCGCAAAAAGCGGTCGAACGGCTCGAGCTCGCGGTGCGGCTCGACACCCTTGATGTTGGGCAGCATCGCGATCTGCTCGTTGACCACCGCGTCGCAGTTCTCCGGCAGCGTGAGGAACTGGAGGAACGCCACCACCCGCTTCAGCCGCTCGCTCGTGCGCGGGTCGCCGGTGTCGCGGTACGCGCTGTTGGTCACGTTGTACTGCGACCCCGACCCGCCGATCACGCACTGCTCCGCCCCGCGCGCGAAGCGCGAGTACGAACGGGAGATCGGCGGCAGGTAGAAGATGCCGAACTCGAACGTGCGGTCCGGGTCGCGCACCAGCCGCGGCACCACCATGCTGTGCATCCAGTACATCGCGCCGCGCTGGGTGGCGAAAGACCTGAACATGTCCGACGACGCGTTGAGGTCCTTCGACATGTAGGGCCTCCACTCCTTGAGCACGCGGAACACTTCGCGCCAGCGCGGGTCGGTCGGCTTGAAGAATCCCTTGCGGTGGAGGAAGAGGATCTCGTCGAGGTCGAGGTATCCGTGCAGGTAATCGCCGCGGCGGGGGTCGTAGTTCAGGTCCAGCAGCTCGCGCAGGTCCCCGTACATCTGGTAGAAGGCCAAGTCCAACCCCCAGTCCGCCAGGCACTGGCGGTCGACCAGCAGCGGCACGTAGCCGGCGGACTTGAGCTTCTGTTGCAGAGCGAGGAACTCGCTCCAATCGCGCGGCTCGCTGAGGTTCAGCCGGCGGAAGACGTCCTTGTTGTAGTAGATCCCGGTCTCGACCATGTCGAGCGGGATGCAGTACATGTGCCCGTCCGGCGCCGTCGTCCCCCGCGTCGGCACCGGGTACTTGAACATATCGAACCACTTGTCGCTGCCCGGCTCGCCCGCCCTGACGAAGGGGTTGGGGGCGGCAAGGTAATCATCGAGCGCGACGTACCAGTTTTTCTGCACGTCCTGCCAGACGTCCTCGACGTTGACGTTGATCACGTCGGGCGCCTGCCCGGCGGCCAATTGGCTGACGAGCCACTCGCGCGACCTGACCGGCACGCCGATGAACTCCACGCGCGTGTCGGGGAAGAGCTGCTCGAACTTCTTGCCGACCCGCGCGATCCCCTCGACCGGGCGGCGGGCGTTTTCCGGCACCACGCCCGGCAGGTACATCGAGCCGGGGTGGAATCGGATGACGTGCTTGACGGCCGCCGCCGCGGCCGCGCCGCCGCGCCGGTCGTGGTCGCTGCCCGAGCCCACGCGAGCGGCCCTGGCGGCGTCGCGCGGCGGCCAGAGCGCCCACGCGCCCAGCGCGAGGATCACGCACAGGATGACGTGGCGGATCTTGATCAGGTGCCCACTCCGGGAGAAACGTGCCGCCGGCCGCAGCGACGGGCGGCGCCTTTGCCTGCGGGCCGCTCCCCCGAAGGTCGCGCGCCCCGCGCCCGTCACTCGCCAGCGGCCCGCACTTTAACCGATACCCCGCCCGCTGGTGAAAGGCGGTCGAGGAATGTCAGCCGGTGCAGCCGCACCGCGCAAATGAGCGGCCACCTCGATCGGCAGTATGATCGTCCTCATGCCGATGGACCTTCCTACCCTCCGCAAGCTCGTCGCGTTGGACGAGAACGACCCGCTGAGCCGCTTTGCCCTGGGGCGGCGACTGTTCGAGGACGGGCGCGACGCCGGCGACCGTGCGATGCTCGAAGAAGCCGCCGGCCACCTCGCCTTCGCTAATCAGAACGCCCCGGATCACCTCGCGACCTACCACATCCGCGGCCAGACGCTGATCCTCCTTGGCCGCAACGACGAGGCGCGGCCCGTGCTGGAGGAAGGCATTCGGCGCGTCGATTCCATCGGCGCCGGCATGGGCCGAGACTTGGGCCCGGCCATGGCGGACCTCCTGCGCGATCTATCCGGTCCGCTCTCTCCGTGATCAGGAAGAGGATAGGGTGAGGGCGGGGCTGCGCAGGAGGCATGGGAATTGACGACCGGAACATGAACGGCGGCCGCCCCCGGTTTTTCAAGTTTGGATCGTCACCGCGACGCAAGCGCCAACGCTCCGGCCGTCGAGCGGGTAGAAGGTGGCACATGAACCGGCGGGTGCCCCGCGCTTGCCGCTGCGGCGCGGCTGTCACGACGGAGTTTCGCCCATGACCGACGTCGACCGCCGCGACTTCCTCCGCCGCGCCGCCGCGCTGGCAGCGCTCGGCGTCGTGGGGTGCAGCTCGACCGGCAAGCCCGACCCCACCACGCGCGCCGCCGCCGCCGCCGCCGCCGCGCCGACCACCGACGCGGCCGCCGGCCTCGGCGCCGAGGACTCGGCCGCGCCGCGCATGCGGAACAACCAGCCGGCCGTGCGGGCGCTGCTGGTCGAGGCGGACCAGGCGCCCCTGGCGGACGAGCGGATGCGCACGCTGATCGTCCGCGACCTGGCCAACGATCCGCTGCCGCAACCGATCGCTACCGCCGCGGGTCGCGCGCGGGTCCAGCTGGCGGCGGGCGAGCCGATCCAGCTCGCCGTTCGGCTCAAGGTCCCCAACTTTGGCGAGGTTTACTGCTACGCCGACAACGACGGGCGCGGCTACACGCGCCCCGGCAACATCGAGTTCCTCGTCGACGCCGCCCGCACGCGCATCCGCCGGGTGCGCGAGGCGTACGAGCGGCTCAAGCCCGCCAGCATCCCGGAAGACCGGCAATTCACGCATCACGCGCGCATGGCGATGCGGCCCATCCCCGACACCGGCCCGCGCCAGAGCCGCGTCGCGCTGGCTTACGAGAACCTGGCGCACGGCCTGCACGCGGGCGAGCGGCTGACGTTGAGCGCGGCGCGGCACCGCATCTGGCGGATGTCGGAGCCGCGGAAGGAGTTCTACTTCGGCGCGCTCGCCTCCCACGCCGACGCGCGCGGCCCGGAGTACGAGAAGCTCTACCGCCAGCTCTTCAATTTCTCCACGGTCAGCTGGTACACGTGGAAGAACGAGGAGCCGCCGGAGCAGCGCATCGACTACGCGCGGATGGACCAGTCCATCGCCTGGTGCCTCGACCGCGGCATCACGCCCAAGGGGTTCGGCTACGTCTACATGTCCCGCGGCGCGACGCCGGAGTGGATGCGACCGCTCGAGCTGCCGCCCGCGCCGACAACGCGCGTCACGACCGGCCCGATCGATCCATCGCAAACGCGGCGGCAGTTCAACCCGCGCTGGCCGTACGCGAAGCTGCGCGACCAGTACGTCAGCACCGTCCGCCAGACGATGAAGCGCTACCACGGGCGGCTGATCCACGCCGAGATCATGAACGAGGCGCATGACAAGGCGAACCTCTGGCACCTGAGCCACGAGCAGGTGCTGGACCTGGCCAAGCGCGCCTTCGCCGCGGCGCGCCAGGGATCGTCCACCGTGCGCCGGCAGATGAACCACTGCTGCCTGTGGGCGGAGTATGCCAAGCGCGCCAACGACGACGGCACGCGCCGCTGGTCGCCATGGCAGTTCGTCAAGGCGTGCCAGGATCACGGCGTGGAGTACGAGACGATCGGCCTGCAGCTCTACTACCCGCAGCACGACCTGTTCGAGATTGAGCGGATGCTCGATCGCTTCGCCGCGTTCAAGAAGCCGATCCACATCACCGAGGTGGCCACCGCCTCGCAGGACGGGCTGGACAAGGCATCGATGCGCCCCAGCACCTACGCCCCCGGCTGGCACGGCCCGTGGACGCCGACGATGCAGGCGGACTGGACGGAAGCGATCTACACCCTCTGCTACAGCAAGCCGCAGATCGAGTGCGTCGGCTGGTGGGACGTCGCCGATGCCCCGGGCCACTTCTGGCCCTACGGCGGGCTGCTCGACGACAAGCTGCAACCGAAGGAAAGCTACCACCGCCTGCGGAAACTCCAGCAGGAGTGGGGCGTGGGAAGATGAAGGATGAAGGACAGGAGCATCTCCTTCATCCTTCCGCCTTCATCCTTCATCCTTTCTTTTCAATGGAGAGACGATGAAACTGACGCTGTTGGCCTTCCCGCTCTGCCTGCTCATCCTGAATTCGGTGGCTCTCCCCGCGGCCGCGCCCGCGGGCGCGGGCGCGGGGGAGTGGAAGCCGGCGAAGGCGCCGTTGATGACGCGGTTCGCCAAGGACGTCCGCCCGGACAACGTTCTGCCCGAGTACCCGCGGCCGCAGATGGTGCGGTCGGCGTGGCTCAACCTGAACGGCTTGTGGCAGTTCGCCCCCGCGGGCGACGGCGTCGCCCAGCCGCCGATCGGCAAGGACCTGCCCGGGCAGATCCTCGTGCCATTTCCGGTCGAGTCGGCGCTGTCCGGCGTCGGCAAGCACTCCGACAAGGTCTGGTACCGCCGCACGGTGGAGATCCCGCCGGCGTGGAAGGGCAAGCGCGTGCTGCTGCACTTCGGCGCGGTCGATTATGAGTCGATCGTCTGGGTCAACGGCAAGGAGATGGGCCGGCACGTCGGCGGGTACGACGGCTTCTCCTACGACGTTACCGACGCGCTCAAGGGCGACGGCGGCGCGCAGGAGATCATCGTCGGCGTCACCGACGCCACCGCCGAGACTCAGCCGCGCGGCAAGCAGGTGCTCAACCCGCACGGCATCTGGTACACGCCGGTTACCGGCATCTGGCAGACCGTCTGGCTCGAGCCGGTCGCGCAGAAATCGATCCGCCGGCTGACGATCACGCCGGACGTCGACAACCGCGCGGTCAAGATCAAGGTGGATGCCCCGAGCGGCACCACCGTGCGGGCGGAGGTGCTGGACGGCGCGGACATCGTCGACGCCGCCGGCTTCCCCGCCGGGGCCGAGGGGACGGCGACCGTCGAGCGGCCGGACCGCAAGCCCAAGCTCTGGTCGCCCGAGGCGCCATTTCTGTACGGGCTGAAGGTGACGCTGTCGGAGAACGGCGAAGTCGTCGACTCGATCGAGTCCTACTTCGGCCTGCGCAAGATCGAGGTCGCGCCCGACGAGAAGGGCACCCCGCGCATCAAGTTGAACGGCAAGGCGATCATGAGCGTCGGCCCGCTCGACCAGGGGTGGTGGCCGGACGGGCTCTACACCGCGCCGACCGACGAGGCGCTGAAGTACGATCTCGACGTCACGCAGAAGCTCGGATTCAACACCGTGCGCAAGCACGTCAAGGTCGAGCCGCAGCGCTGGTACTACCACGCCGATCGCATGGGCCTGCTCGTCTGGCAGGACATGCCCAACGCCCACGCCTACGAGGCCGGGGCGTGGCAGGAGCAGTTCGAGAAGGAG
>DASQDR010000110.1:0-33696 GCA_035634055.1 Tepidisphaeraceae bacterium
CGGCTCGATCTCCGGCAAGGCGTTCAAGGACGCCGACAAGGACGGGGTCTACGACTCCGGCGAGGCCGGACTGGGCGGCGCCACCCTCTTCCTGGACAAGGACAAGGACGGCGTCAAGGACCTCGGCGAGCCCACCGCCACCGCCGACTCTCTCGGCAACTACAAGTTCAGCAACCTCGCCGCCGGCAGCTACCGCGTGCGCGAGGTCGCCCCCGCCGGGCAGAAGGTCACCGCCCCGGCCAGCGGCTACTACGACCTGACCGTCGGCTCGGGGCAGAACCTCACCGGCAAGAACTTCGCCAACCAGCCGACCGCCACCGCCACCGTGGGCACCGTCAGCGGCAAGGTGTTCAACGACGCCGACGGCGACGGCATCCTCGACGCCGGCGAGACCGGCCGCTCCGGCGTGACGCTGTGGATCGACAAGGACAAGGACGGCGTCAAGGACGCCGGCGAGCAGTCGGCCACCACCGACTCTTCGGGCAACTACAAGTTCAGCAACGTCCCCGCCGGCGGCGTGCGCGTGCGGATGACCGGCGTCTCCGGCCACCGCATCACCACCCCGGCCAGCGGCTACCACGACTTCAGCCTCGGCGGCGGCGGCAGCGCCACCGGCAAGAACTTCGGCGTCAGCCAGCGCGTGCTGATCAGCGGGCGCGTGTGGGTCGACAGCGACAAGGACGGGGTCAAGGACGCCGCCGAGCAGGCGCTCGGGGGGTGGCGCGTGTACATCGACCGGGACAAGGACGGGGTGTTCGACAGCGGCGAGCCGAGCGTGACGACCGACGCCAGCGGCAACTACAGCTTCAAGAGCCTGGTGGCCGGCAGCTTCCGCGTCCGCATCGGCGCCCCCGGCGGCTACACCCGCATCGCCCCTTCCAGCGGGTACTACGACCTCACCCTGGGCAATGGCGGCGTCGCCAGGGACCGCAACTTCCGCTACGCCTAGCAATCGCGGGCGGAATGTTACCCCGACGGTTTACCGGCCCGGGCGCGCTCACGGCGCGCCCGGGCCTCTTTTTTCGCTGAAACGACCCCTGTGGTGTCGAATGACTATGACGGCAACCGGGCGGCTGGCACCGCCCTGCGCCGCGGCTTAGGATGCCGCCCCTCCGGCCGACGAGGGTCCGCCTGACCGGGCGAGGCGCAGGTTTGGCCGAACTCAGGGGCGGCAGGCAAAGTATTAGATACCGAGGGCAACCGTTCGCGCCATCGCGCAGGGTGGGTTCGTCGGCCGCGGGCGGGTCGTCTCCCCTTTATTTGTCAGCGAGGTTCAGCGATGCGTCAGGATCGAGATAGCAGCGTCCCCCAAGCGATGATCGAGCCCCTTGAGGCCCGCCAGCTCATGGCACTGGTCGTGGACGTCCGCCTGCCGGGCGGCGGGAAGGAAGTCGTCGCCACCTCGGTGGGGCAGACGATCAACCTCGAGGTCTGGGCGACCGCGACCGGCAGTGACAACAACGTCTCCAACGAAGGTTTGCAGACGGCCATCGGATCCCTCCTGAGCGCCAACATCGGCGGCGGGGCGGTGAGCGGAACGCTCAAGGCCACCCTTGTCTCCCCGTTCAACGGCAACGGCTCGAGCAGCGGGGCGCAGGTGGACCTGGACGGCGACGGCGACCTGGACGTCGGCAGCAACACCAACGACGAGGCCGCCGGCTTCCTCTTCGCCCGCGCCGCCGACACCAGCTTTGACGGCACCGACGTTGCCAAGGGTCAGTCCTTCAAGATCGCCAACGCCACCTTCACCGTCACCAAGCTGCTGACCGGCACGCAGACCGACCTGGTCTACCGCATCCGCCCGACGACCAACGCGTACCTGTACGTGCAGGACGGGCAGTCGGCCAGCTCGCTGACGGGGGCGACGTTCGCCGCGGGCACGGGCGTGAAGGTGACGGTGCCGGGCGTGGCGACGGTCTCCGGGCGCGTGTTCAACGACAAGAACGCCAACGGCATCTTCGACGGCAGCGACACCGGCATCGGCGGGTTCCGCGTCTTCCTGGACAAGGACGCCGACGGGCAGCTCGACTCCAACGAGATCTCCAAGCCGGTCAGCTCGACCGGCACCTACACCTTCACCGGCGTGCCGACCGGCACGTACCGCGTGCGCGAGGTCTTCCGCGACGGCTGGCGGCAGACGTTCCCGGCGCTGGGGTACTACGAGGTCACCCTGCGCAGCGGCGACGCGGCCAAGAGCCTGTCGTTCGCCAATACCGACACGGTGCTGATCAAGGGCAACGTCTTCATGGACGCCAATCAGAACAAGCTGCGCGACGCCGCCGAGCCCGGGCTGCGCGGGTGGATGCTCTTCCTGGACCACAACAACAGCGGGAAGCTCGACAAGGGCGACGACTGGGCCCTCAGCGACGCCAACGGCAACTACCGCTTCTTCAACCTCCCCGCCGGCAAATACGTCGTGCGCGCGGTGCAGCAGGCCGGCTACAAGCTCACTGCCCCCGCGGGCGGCGCTCACACCGTGACGCTGGGCGCCGGCGATACGGTGAGCAACAAGAACTTCGGCGAGTAGCGGCTGAAATGACCGTCGGCTCGCGGTCGCGCCATGGGAAAAACAACGGGCCCGGACGCCTTCCCGCGTCCGGGCCCGTTGTCATTGATCGAGGCGAGTGATTCAAGCACCGACCTCCCTCGCCCCGGTACGCCGGGGAGAGGTGCAAACGTCGCCTGGAGTTGGCGAAGGCCGCTGCGCAGTAGAAAGCGACGAGGACGAGAAATGCAGGATCTTCGGCGGACGCCACCTACGCCAGGTGGCAACCGGGCTACTCTTCCTCCACCGGCACTTCCGCGAGTCGGAGGAACGTGTCGATGCACCCGTCCAGCATCGACTCCGGCCAGTAGTACGCGTCGACGCGCTCCTCGTCGCGCGTGATCCCCCAGCCGCCGTCGGCGAAGCGCACGACCGCGAGCTGCCCGCGCCAACAGCGCGCGGTCAGGACGGTTTCCTTGATTTCGCGCTCGAGGAAGAAACCACGAACGCCGGCCCGCGCCTGCGATGACAGCACGACAACCCCGCTGATTCGATAACCCGATTCGGTCACCCGCCTTGCCCGGGCGGGGCGCCACGGCGGCGCAAAACGTGCACTCACACCCTTACGCCATCTCCGGCCAACGGTTCAAGAGGCAACGAAATTCCTTAGCCGGTTCGTAACGCTCGGCGTGAGGGGTGTTACCCTTGCCGAGAGCCAGCGTGGCAAGCGCCGCACGTGCGCGGCGGCAGCGCGTGCGCGTGGGCCGGGAGCGCACGGCGCAACTTGATGACGCCGACCCGCATCGCGCGCAGCGGCTTATGATGGCGCGGCAAGCGCCGGGCACGGGCACGGGCACGGCGGCAGTGGCAGTGGCGATGGCGGTGGCGGACGGCAGGCTGGGAGCGGACGATGCACTGGCGGGTGGAAGGGGCCGAGGCGCGGACCGGGGTGGAGCGGAGCTACACCGTTGAGGCCGCGACCGCCAGCGAGGCCGAGCAGTGGGCGCGCGAGCTGGGGCTGCTGGTGTCGTCGGTGAAAGCCGCCGCGCCGCCGCGCTCGACCGCCGAGACGCTGGACAAGCTGCTGGCGACGCCCGACGGTTCCGGACGGGGCGATGCCCGATCGCCGCGGAGCAGCGCCCACCCGCCGGGCGCGCGGTACGACCCGCCGTTCGCGCCGCCGGGTCGGTCGGCGGGGCCGGCGTTGTCGCGGCCGGCATCTGCGGGGCCGGCATCGTCGGGGCCGACGCCCGCGCAGGTGAACACGCCCGCGCCGGTGCGGCCGCCGGCGATCCTTCCCGAGTCGGCGCCCCCAACGGCCGCCGCCGCGTCGGCCCCTTCATCTCGACCAGCCGCCGTTGTTGCGCCGCCGCCGGTCGCGGCGACGCCGGCAATACCTCGCGCGGTTGCCGGCGTCGCGGTGACGCCGCCCATACCCGTTTACCCGCCTGAGGCGGCGCGGGCCGAGCCGGTCCCGCCGCCCCCGCCCCCGCCGCGAGCAGCCGCATCGGAGCCGCCGCCGGAATACGAGGGCATCGTCCGCGGCGCGACTCTCCTCCAGCGCGGCGCGCGGATCTACACCACGCTGGCGGTCCTGGCCTTCCTCCTCGCCGGCGTTGCTCTTCTGGGAGGCGTGATCGTGGCGGCTCGCGACGCGAACCCGCGCGCGATGATCGAGCCCGCCGTGGTCGGCGTGGCGGCCGCGCTCGCCGGCGCGCTGCTGCTGAGCGCGGGCACGTGCCACCGCCTGCTGGCGTCGCTCTCGCTCGCCCTGCGCGACTTGGCGCGCAACAGCTTCCGATCCTGAGAGCGCCTGGCAAGCTGCGCGCCGCCAACAGTCTGCTCTCGGTGCCGCGCCCGCTATTTTTAAAGGGCTTTGGCCACCGCACCGGATCGCACCACAGCGTAACCTGCTTCACGCCTGGACGAAATTTATTGTGGGCGGCGGATGACGCGAGTAGCCTGGCCGTACAATGCCTGGACGTGGTGCCGGGTGTCGTGCTGGGTGTGCTGCCCGACCGCCGCGTTTTTCTTTTAGGAGGGGTGCGTCCCGCCTCTGTTCCGGCTTCGCTTCAGGCCTCGCCGGTCCGCCGCGCTTCAACGTGCCTTGGATGATGAGCCATTTCCGCCGCCCGCACCGCCGTCTCGATCTTTCGGACCTTCGACAGTTGGACCTCGACCGCTGGCAGCGCGGCCGCGGCGTCGGACGCGTTGCGCCGATCGAGCCGCTCGAGCGCCGCCGCCTGTTGGCGAGCGCGGCGATCGTCTCCGGCGTGCTGACCGTCACCGGCAACGACGCGCCCGACCTGATCGCGGTGGACACCGACCCGCTCGGGAAGGTTCGCGTCACGATCAACGGCAGCGCGTCGAGCTTCGACTACAACGCCTTCCGGTCGCTCGCGGTCAACGCCAACGGCGGCAACGACGAAGTCACCGTCAGCTACACCATCCTCAAGCACGCTCGCCTCGACGGCGGGGCGGGGAACGATTCCCTCGTCGGCGGCGGGGGAAACGATCTGCTCCTCGGCGGCGCTGGCGACGACACGCTGCGCGGCGAAGGCGGCGGCGACACCCTGCGCGGCGACGCCGGCAACGACACCGCCGACTACTCCTTCCGCACGGGCGGCCTGACCATCGGCATCGGCACCCTTTCCGACGACGGC
This sequence comes from Tepidisphaeraceae bacterium, assembly GCA_035634055.1. Classification (GTDB taxonomy): domain Bacteria; phylum Planctomycetota; class Phycisphaerae; order Tepidisphaerales; family Tepidisphaeraceae; genus JAICTV01. The sequence continues at coordinate 5,149 of DASQDR010000110.1, forward strand.
TCGCCCGGCGAGAAGGACAACGTCTGGTCGGATGTAGAAACCATCCTCGGTGGACAGGGCAACGACTCGATCAAGGGCTCGGGCGCGGGCAACCTGCTGGCGGGCAACGGCGGCAACGACACGCTCATCGGCCTGGGCGGAAATGACTCCCTCGACGGCGGGCCCGGAAATGACCGCCTCGATGCCGGAGAGGGCAATGACACCCTGAACGGCGGCACCGGCGGCGACGAGCTCCTCGGCGGGCCGGGCACCGACGCCGCGCCCGACGACCCGGCAGACACGCGCACCAGCGTCGAGAACATCACGGGCGGGGGCGGCGGCGGCAGCGTCTTCTTCGAGGACCCGTACCTGATCGTCCAGGGCACCGGCGGCAACGACTCAATCAGCATCGTCGCCAGCGAGGCGAGCAACACGTACGCCGTCACCATCAATGGCAAGCCCGTGGGCTCGGCGAGCTACGAAGACGCGTTGATTCGCCGCATCATCGTCCGCGGCCTCGGCGGAAACGACACGATCAGCGGCAGCTCCTTCGCCGAGCGCATCGAGGGCGGCGCCGGCAACGATTCCATCCTCGGCAACGGCGGCAACGACACCCTGGACGGCGGCGCCGGCGGCGACACCCTCAAGGGGGGCGCCGGCAACGACACCGCCGACTACGCCGCGCGCAACGCCAACCTCACCATCGGCATCGGCACCTTGGCCGACGACGGCGAGGCCGGCGAGAAGGACAACGTCTTCACCGACGTCGAAACTGTCTTCGGCGGCAGCGGTAACGATTCGATCAAAGGCGGCTCCGCGGCCAACCTGCTCGTCGGCGGCAGCGGCAACGATTCGCTCTTCGGCAACTGGGGCGACGACACCCTCGTTGGCATCGACGGCAACGACTCGCTCATGGGCGAGGGCGACAACGACTCGCTCATCGCCCACCTCGGCAACGACACCCTCGACGGCGGCGCGGGCGCGGATTCGCTCGACGGCGGTGGCGGGGTCAACGTCCTGCGCAACGGCGAGGCGACGCTCAACCTCCCGCTGGCGATCGAGTGGCCCGACCGCAACGTCTCGGTGCTCGGCACCGACGCGCGCGACACGATCCTCGTTTGGGGCGACGAGGATCTGCACGTCACGTTCAACGGCGTGCAGTGGACGTTCTCCGGGAACTACGTGTTCTCGACCGTCGTCACCGTACACGGGTACGGCGGAGACGACGATTTCAGGGCGTTCAGCGAGTCCGGCGGCATCCGCGTGGCTCTCCACGGCGGCGCGGGTGACGATCAGTTTTTGCTGGACGAAGGCTTGAACGACACGGTCTTCGGCGGCGAAGGCAACGACGTCTTCACCCTCTCCAACACGCACTCGCTCCGCTTTACCCATGACGGCGGGGATGGCGTGGATACCGTCATCGCGGCCGGGCCCGGCCAGCCGCAAACCCTCGACCTCAACGTCGCCAAGAACTTTGAGAACGCTATCGGCGGCGACTCCGTCACCAAGATCATCGGCACCAACGGACCCAACGACCTGCGCAGCTACAACAGCAGCAACTGGAACGTGACCCTCATCGGCAAGGGTGGCAATGACACGCTCACCGGCGGCGAGGGCGCCGACAGCCTCGACGGCGGGGCGGGCAACGACTCGCTGATCGGCGCGGCCGGCGCCGACACGCTCAATGGCGGCGACGGCACCGACACCGGCCTCGCGACCGCGGGAGACGTGCTGCTGAGCATCGAGAAGATTGCGTAGCGCGTCAGAAGAGCGCGCAGCTCGCCAGGGTCAGCCCAGCGCGTCGTTTTCATCACTCGGCGCGCGCGGCCGGTTACGGCTTGCTTGGCTGCGTCGCTGCGCCCGCCTTCGTGGCGGCTTGGAAGTTCATCGCGGCAGAGTTCATGCAGTAGCGCAGCCCGGTCGGGGCGGGGCCGTCGGTGAAGACGTGGCCGAGGTGCCCGCCGCAGCGCGCGCACGTTACCTCGTCGCGCGACATGCCATGGCTGCTGTCGGTGCCGACGTGCACGGCGTCACCACTGATCGGCTTCCAGAAGCTCGGCCAGCCGGTGCCGGACTCGAACTTCGTCTCGCTGGCGAACAGCGGCAGGCCGCACCCCGCGCAGGCGTAGGTGCCGGCTTCGTGGTTGTCCCACGTCTTACCGGTGAACGCGCGCTCGGTTCCCTTCTCGCGCAGCACGTGGAACTGCTCCGGGGCCAGCTGCTTCTTCCACTCGGCCTCGGACTTCTTCACCACGTCGTTCCTCTGGGCGTTCTTGTACACGTCGACTTTCTCCGATGGTGCGGTGGTCGCGGCCGGCGCGCCGGGGTCGGTGGCGTGGGCGGATCCGTCGCAGGCGGTGGCGGCGACGATGACCAGCAGCGTCGCCACCAGGAGCGCGCCGAGGCGCGCGGTCGTGCGGTTGTTCATGGTTGCTCTCATTCTAGGCTATACTCCGCCGCCAATGCCGTTGCGGATTCTATGCCTGGGTGACATCGTCGGCCGGCCGGGGCGGCAGGTCGTTCATCAGAAGCTCGCGGCCCTGGTGCGCGAGCGGCAGGTGGACCTGGTCGTTGCCAACGCCGAGAACATCGCCGGTGGCAGCGGCATCACGCAGAACCTGTTCAACAAGATCCGCGCCTACGGGATCGACGTGGTCACCCTCGGCGACCACATTTACAAGAAGCAGGACATCATCCCCACCCTGCAGGCGAGCGAGCGGATCGTCCGCCCGGCAAACTTGTCGCCGGCGGCGACCGGCAGGCCCTACACCTGCGTCACCACCAACAGCGGCGTCAACGTCTGCGTCTTCTCGATCCTCGGGCGGATCTACATGAACCTGCCGGCCGACGACCCGTTCGCCGCCGCCAACCGCGTGCTCGACCAGATGCCCGCCAACGTGCGCGTCTGCGTGTGCGACTTCCACGCAGAGGCTAGCAGCGAGAAGGTGGCCATGGGCCACTGGCTCGACGGGCGCGTGAGCGTGATCTTCGGCACCCACACGCACGTGCCGACCGCCGACGCCAAGATCCTGCCCGCCGGCAGCGCGTTCATCAGCGACGTCGGCATGTGCGGCCCGTACGACTCGGTGCTGGGGCGGCGCAAGGAGCGGGTGCTGAAGTTCATGACCACCAACATGCCCACGCCGTTCGACGTCGCGACCGGCGACGTGCGCATGTGCGGCCTGCTCAGCGAGGTGGACCCGGAAACCGGCCGCGCCACCAGCGTGGAACGCATCGAGGTTCGCGGCGAAAACGCTGACCAGGCCTACGACGCGGACGACAAGGCCCCGGCGGGGAATTTCCGGTCAGGAGAGTAGGGGGCCGATCGCGCGCCAACGCTCCCGCGCGCCGTGCGAGAACGCAGCGCGCAGTTGCCCCAACCCGGCGGAGCCGCGGCCGGAGCGGCTGGTCGGACTCAACGCGCGCCGGAACCCGCGCCACGGGTGGCGCGACTATTCCTTCGGCCGCGTTGTCACCGGCTGCTCGGGTTGTTGCTTCTCCAGCCAATCCACGCCCGCTCGGATGTTGCCGAACACGTCGCCGTGCCAGCCGTGGCCGCCCTCGTAGGTGACGAGCTGCGCTTTCGCGCCCGCCGCCGCGAGCACCTTCTCGGCGTTGCGCGGGAAGGTCATCGGGATGAAGTCCTGCGGCGAGTGGAGGATGTAGAAGGCGCGGCCCTTCAGGTTCTGCGCGGGCGGGAGCTGCGCGGGCTTGAAGACGCTCATGGCGACCAGCGAGCCGGTGATGGGCGTCTTGGCCCGCATCGCCGCCGCATAAACCGCCGGTCCGCCGCTGGACCACGCCAGCGCGCGGACCTGCTTCACATCGAGCTTGTGCGTCTTGCCCACGTCGGCCACCACGGCGTCGATGAAGGCCTCAGTGGTAAACTTCATCTTCGGATCGCGCGACTTCTCCGTCGGCCAGACGATGTGGTTCTCAGCGTCGCTCCAGCGCGGGGCGACCAGCTCGGCGACGAGGTACCCGGGGGGCAGCGCGCGGCGGGCGATGCTGGTCACGAACGGCTGGAACTCCGCGCTCCCGTCGCCGCCGGGCAGCACCAGCAGCAGGCGATGGCCGGATTCCGGCGGCTTCTTCGCGCTCGGCTCGGGGCCGATCAGGAAGAACTTCTTCTTCTCGTCCCCGCCGGCCGACAGCTCCTGCACCGGTAGCTCGTCGGCCGCCAGCATCGCGGCGAGGATGGGCCCGCGACCCCGCCCGGCGGCCGGCCCGGATCCGGCGGCGGCGGCGGCGGGCTTCACGCCGGCGGCGGGCAGCTCCGGGATCGTCGCCGACCGCGCCGGCTCGGGGAACCGCTGCCGTTCGCGCTCCCACCACTGCTTCCACCACGCGCCGTCGTGCGACTGGTCGTAGCGCACGCCCGTCATCTTCGACAGCCCGAAGTGCCCCACGCCATAGATCGTCTGGTACGTGTTGTCAGCGGCGATGACGGCGATCATCGGCGGAATGGCGCCCGGGTCGCCGATCTCGCCGAGGGCGCCGGCGATGGTCCAGCCGGCATGATCTTTTTTCGTCAGCAGCGCGCGGCGCAGCGCGTCGAGCAGCGGCTCGACCGCCCACGCGTTGCCCGGCCGACCCAGCAGGTCGGCGGCGGCGGCGAGCGCCTCCGACGGTGTCGCCTCATCCACCAGCAGCGGCAAGACGACCCGGCGAAGGTACATTTCGTCCGGGCCGAGCGGGCACAGCAGCTCGGCCGCGCCGCGGACAATATCTCGGTCGCCGACGTGGTCGCGCAGCCAGGCGGCGGCGAGGTCCAGTGCGCCCGCGTCGACTGCGGCGGCGCGGGCGGCGGGGATTTCGCGCAGGCCGAGCCGCGCCTCGCTCACCCAGCGCGCTTCGCGCGCGACGTCCGCGCCGCGCGCCGCCTTCAGCCGCTCGACGTACGCCCGTGCCGACGCCGCGACCACCGTCGCCAGCGGCTTGTCCGCCGCCTGCCTGCGCCAATCGCTGTAGGCGGCTCGGTTCTCCGCAAAGTCCACGAAGGCGTAGTTGCACAGGTAATTCGCCGCCCACGCCTGGACCTGCGGCTCCGGGTCGTTCATCCCCAGGTCCAGCACGTCGAGCACGCGCGGGTGGGCCTTGAATACGAATGCCTTGAGGATTTGCTGGCGCGCCTCGGACGACGGGATGCGCGACCAGTTCGACTTCAGCGCCGCCAGCGCGGCATCGGGGTCGGCGGCGGCCAGCTCGCAACCGACGGCCAGCGCCTTGCGCCAGTCGTGGCTGAGCGAGAGGAGCCTGGCAGACAAGCTCGCGCCGCCGCCGCCGCCGGGCGGGGGAAGTCGATCGTCCGGCGTCACATTCGCGTACAGCTTCGCGACATCCGGCTGAAAGGTCGGATGCGCGGGCGCGCTGGCAGCAACGAGGGCGGGCGGCGCCCCGCGTCGGGCGGCTCGCCCCGATGACCACGCGAGCACCGCGAAACCGCACATCAAGACGATCGCCGCACAGGCGATGGTGAGCCTCCTGCGCCCGCGCCGGCGCCCGCGGTCCTCGTCCCGCAACGATTCGACCAGCAGGTCATCGGCTCGGCGCATCGCTTCGTCCAGGCGGTCGTTCTCATCACCGTGCATGACGAACCTCCCATGGCGGCGCGCGTCGCGCCCGCGCAGCGAACGCTGGGGACGCAAAACGGCGCGAGAGACGAAGCGCGCGATCGGACGTGAAAGCTAAATCCCCTTGATCAGCTTCGCCGCCTGCTCGGCGTTGGTCTTGCCGGGGTCGACGGCGTCGAGCAGGTTGCCGCTCACCCGGCGGGTCTTGGCGATCTCGCCGCGCAGGGCGTCGATCACCTTGTCCAGCCGCGAGCGGATCGTCGGGTAGGAGACGCCGGTCTGCTCGGCGATCTCCTTCAGGTTCCCGCTTGAGAGCAGGAACATTTCGATGAACTTCTGGTGCTCGACCGGCAGGCTCCCCAGCCGCGACATCGGGAACAGCGCGTCGATCGCGACGTCGCACCGCCCGCAGGTCATGCGGCTGACGACCATGGTCGAGCCGCAGTACGGGCAATCCTGGTTCACCGGGCGAAGCGGTTCGATCAAGGGACCACCGTTTGCAATAACACAAACGTTAACCCAACGAGGTTTGAACAATCAAGAGGAGAATCCGGTGATACTTTCGTTTTATTGAACTCGCCTGAAGGTGGACCATGCGCCGGTGGTCAGGCCCAGGCCTCGCCCTCGTCGGCGGCGTTCATCATGCGGATCGTGACGTCGTCATGGTCGGACATGCTGCCCGCCAGCGTAAACGAACGGGCCCCGGCATGGGAAATGCCGGGGCCCGCGGCTGCGTCGTTTCAGCTTGCGAACGCCGCCGCTACCCGGCATCGGGCGACAGCACGTCCACGTCGGTGGGGATCTCGTTCTTTTTCAGGTCGAAGACGACGTCGGCAACCGAGGCGTCAGCGTTGAAGATGAACCAGTCGCTGCCCGAGCCGCCGTTAAGGAAGTCGGTCGCCGCGTCGTCGAACACGTGCACGTTGGGGGTGAGCATGCTGTCGCGGAGCGCCTCGACGCGGGTGGCGTAGGCGGTGTTGGCCTTCCACGCCGCGAGGATGGTCGCCAGGGCGACGCTGTCGGTGTCGTGCACGGTGTCGCCGGCGATGATGATGTCCTCGTCGGGGCTTCCCGAGAGGCTGTCGGCTCCGGTGCCGCCGATGATCAGGTCCCGGCCGTTGGCTCCGACGATGGTGTCGTCACCGGCGTCGCCGACGAGGATGTGCCCGCCGTTGCCGCCGAGGATGGTGTCGTTCCCGTCTCCGCCGTGCACCTCCACGAGCGCGCCGACGGAGGATCCGATGCTGATGAGGTCCGGCAGGTCGCCGCCCAGGATGAGCACCTTGTCGCCGCTGAAGACGGTCGCAACGCCGGCGCCGGTGATGCTGATCTGGCCGCTGGCGTTCTTGACGATGCTGACCGAGTCGCTGCCGGCGGTGCCGCCGAGCACGAAGGTGCCGTTCTGGATGCCCGACGCCGAGACGCTCACGGCGAACGTGGAAGAGGAGGTGAGTCCGCCCGCGTCGCGAACGGTCATGGTCACGGTGTAGGGCGGCGTGGTGCGCGCGGCGGCGTAGGCGTGGCTGACGGTGAACGCGCCCGCGTCGGCGGCGCTGTGGAAGCCGATGATGTTGCCGTCACCGAAGTCCCAACTCACCTCGTGCGAGTCGCCGGCATCGGCGTCGGCGAAGCCGCCGGTAAAGGTCACCACCTGCTGGCGGACCGCGCTCGCCGCGCCGGTGATGGCGCCGGCGACGGGGGCGGTGTTGCTGGAGCCGAAGAGGTAGACCGCGCCGGCGTCGATGCCGCCAGCGTTATTGTCGAACGGGTCGCTCACCAGCAGCCGCCCGCCCGGCAGCGCGGCCGTCACCAAGCCGAACGCGTCATACGATTCCCAGCCGGTGGCCAGGTCGAAGGTCTTGGTCGGGTTGGTCAGGTGCGCGTCCAGCGAGTAATCGGAGTAGTCGTAGATGTACACGGCGCCGTTCTGGGCAACGGCGGTCGGGTTCTGCGGGTCGTCAACCGCGCTGGCAAACGCGGCGCTGATGATGACCTGCCCCTGGTCGTTGGTCGAAAGGTAGCCGCCGAAGCCGGCCATCTCGAGGTTCTCGACCAACGGGCTCACGTAGGTGTGGACCCGCGTGCCGGCGGCGTCGTACTGGTGGACGCTGTCGAAGTCGCCGACGAACAGGTCGCCGTCATCGGTGGCGGCGATGGCGGTCGCGAAGACGTGGCCGGCGTCGGCGCCGTAGGGGTCCCACGGCCCCGAGCCCGGGCGGTGGAGGATGAACTTCACCTCGCCGGAAGCCTTGTCGAGCGCGACGACCGACGGCGCCGGCTGCCCGTCAACCAGGTCGGCGACGGTGGCGTAGACGGTGTCGTCCGTGACCGCCAGCCGGTACCCAAGCTGGTCGGCCGAGACGGGCGTCGGATCCTCGTACTTCTGGATCCAGTTGTTGGTCTGACCAAGGGTCGCGCCCGCGAAGCGGAAGATCGCGCCCTGCCCGCTGGCGCCGGTGCTGAAGGGCATGTCGACGAACAGGTCGGTGCCGTCGGAGGCCAGCGTCGTGCCGAACGCGGTGACGGTCGAGCCATTGGGTGTCGGGGCGAAGATGGTGTCGTGCGACGCGTCGTTCCCGTTCTCGTAGACGTAGACTCGCCCGGTCGCGCCCGTGAATCGGTTCTCGGGCGACCCGATGGCGATCTTGTCGCCGACGAAGGCGACTGCCGCGCCGAACAGGTCGGACTCCTGCGGGTCGGGGTTAACGAAGGTGCGGATGACGTGCCCGTCGCTGGTGTCGATCAGGTACGCCTCGCCGGCGCCGGCCTGCCCGTTGATGATCTTGCTGGGCGCGCCGATGAGGGCGCGGGTGCCGGCGGCGTTGGTGGCCAGCGCGCTGCCGAAGCTGTCGAGGTTCGCCGCGTTGTTGCTCAGCGCGGTCGGGCCGGGATCGAAGCTGAGCAGGCGGCGAAGTTCCAGGGACTCAACGGCGGCGACGGCTGCGGCGGCGGTGCGGGCGGCGGCGGCGGGCCGAGGCGCGGACGGGCCACGGCCGGCGGGCGAGGTGCGGCGATTCACGACGGTCTCCTTTCGGCGGCGCGCGGGGGCCGGGGACGTCGCCTCACGCGTTGGCTCACGTGAAGACGTCGCGGGCGCTTCCCCTGCGCGCGGACACATTCTTAGGGCACAGCAGAGGTGACCACTCTTCGACCCAAGCCTGGAGGGTGATGACGCGGCGCGCGGCGACGCAAGTGAGTAACCAGCCCGGTGATCCCGGCGCCCGCGCGAGCTTTTCCCGACAGCCCTGGACAAACCGCCTCCCACGGCGGCCTTCCGACTATGACACGTAATCCTTAGGAAACAAGTGCGCTACCGCCGTTGCCCACAGCCGATAACCCGCGCGTGAAGCGGGGTAAGTCCGTCGCCCGCCCCGGCACGTGAGGCGCCTCACCGCCGCGGAGGGGGACGCGGTCGGGCAAACAGCCGAATGCACGCTTCCTGCGACGGCCGCACAACCGAGGCAACCCTATTTATTCCAACGACTTGATGAGCGAACGCCCACGGCTCCGACTGACGCGGCGCCTCAGCAATCCAGGGCACGGGGCGCCGGCGCGTGAGCAGCACGACAGTTGGCAGCCCGCCCCTCGTGCAGTTAGCTTGGCGGCCCCATGAGTTCCAAGTTTCCCGGATTCCAGCCGGCGGACCTGCCGGAAAGCGCCCGCGTGGCGGTCGTCGCCGCCCGCTTCAACGGCGACATCGTGGACGAGCTGCTCGACGGCTGCCTGCGCCGGCTCAACGAACTGGGGATCGACGGCGGCCGCGTGCAGATCCACCGCGTCCCCGGCGCCTTCGAGCTGCCGGTGGCGGCGAAGATGCTGGCGCGGAGCAGGCAGTTTGCCTCGATCGTCTGCCTCGGGTGCATCGTCCGCGGCGACACCCCGCACTTCGACTACGTCGCCGGCGAGGCCGCGCGCGGCATCCAGGACGTCGCCATGACCGAGATGCTGCCGGTGATCTTCGGCGTGCTCACCACCAACACCGAGGAGCAGGCGAAGGAGCGCATCGGCGGCAAGCACCACTACGGCGAACGCGCCGCCGAGGCCGCCGCGGAGATGATGGCGCTGATGGTGCGCATCAACAAGAAGTGAGTGGGGGCAACGGAAAAACGAGAAAAGGGAAAAGGCAAAACCGCGAAGCGCGGGCGATCGCATCTCTGCCCCGCGAGTGCTCTGATCGGTCTCTCGTTTTTCCTTTTGCCTTTTTCCTTCCTCCTTTCGCCGCCCTCGCTCCGTTGCCCCCACCTTCCCTCTCCCTATACTCACGATCGGATGGCAAGCCGTACACGAGCGCGCGAGTTGGCGATGCAGGTGTTGTTCCTGTGGGACACCAACGGCGAGCGCGATGCGCAGTTGGCGCAGCAATTGGCCAACGACGCGCCGCTGGCCGATGAGGAGCGGCGGGCAGGGTTGCAGATGGCTGACGACGCCTGGTCCGCGCGCGAGACGTCCGACGCCTGGATCGCCCGGCTTGCCCCGCAGTGGCCCCCGCGCCGCCAGCCCGGCGTCGATCGCAGCATCCTCCGCCTGGCGGTCTGGGAACTCACCGCCGCGCCCACCCCGCCCAAGGTCGTGCTCGACGAGGCCATCGAAATGGCCAAGAGCTTCTCGACCGAGCAGAGCCCGGCGTTCATCAACGGCGTGCTCGACGCGGTGCACAAGGAGTCGGAGGCGCTGAAGGCAGGACCGGAAGATGCAAAATCCGAATGACGAAATCAGAATGACGAAACAATGACGAAGTCCGAATGACGAATGACGCGCTGAGGCGCGACGTTGCCCGCCCTTCGTCATTCGTCATTGGTCATTCAGATTTGGTTCGTCATTCTGATTTCGTCATTGGGATTTTCCTTTGACTCGTCATTCTGATTTCGTCATTCGGATTTTCCCCCCATGGCTTTCTTCTCCAAAACCCTCGACAAGCTCAAAGGGGCGCTCCGCAAGACGGCGGAGGTGCTGAACACCGACGTCCGCACGCTGTTCATCCCCGGGCGGCAGATCGACGACGCGTTCCTGGACGAGATGGAGGAGAAGTTCATCCGCGCCGACATGGGCGTCCGCCGCGCCGAGAAGCTCAAGGCGGAGGTGCGCGACCGCTGGCGGCTGGGGAAGATCCGCAACGCCGATGAGGCCGAGGGCGTCGTCCGCGAGCAGTTGCTCGCCATGTTCCCGCCGCAGGACCGCGACCTGAAGTTCGCCCCGAGCGGGCCGACCGTGATCCTCGTGGCGGGGGTCAACGGCGCGGGCAAGACCACCAGCATCGCCAAGCTCGCCCGGCTGCTGAAGACGCAGATGGGCAAGAAGGTCATGCTCTGCGCGTCCGATACGTTCCGCGCCGCGGCGGTGGAGCAGTTGTCCATCTGGGCGGAGCGGAACCAGGTCGACATCGTGAAGCACAAGATGGGCGCCGACCCGGCGGCGGTCGCCTACGACGCCTGCGAGGCGGCCAAGACGCGCGGGATCGACGCCCTGATCGTCGACACCGCCGGGCGGCTGCACACGCAGGATCACCTGATGCGCGAGCTGAGCAAGATCCGCGACGTGATCGCAAAGCGCATCCCCGGCGCGCCGCACGAGGTGCTGCTGGTGCTGGACGCGACGGCCGGGCAGAACGCGGTCTTGCAGGCACAGAACTTTACCGCCGCCATCAACGTCACCGGGCTGTTCCTGGCCAAGCTGGACGGGACCGCAAAGGGCGGGGTGATCATCGCCATCAAGGACCAGCTCAACATCCCGGTGAAGTTCGTCGGCCTGGGCGAGACGCCCGACGACATCGAGACCTTCGACCCGCCGCGGTTCATCGAAGCCCTCTTCGGCGAGAAGCAGCCGGCCGCCGCGCAGCCACAGCCCGCATGAGCGCGCCGGTCGGGTGCGGGGGGCCCGGCGCGGGCGACTCTCAATCCTCCCTCAACTCGCCGATCAAGCGCTCGAGCGCGATCGTCAGCTTGAAGTCGTTGTCGAAGTCTCCCTGCCGCAGCCGGGCGCGGATGCGGCCGACCTTGGACCGCACGTCGCGGCCGCCTCTCAACATGGCGAGCAGCCGCTTCGCCGCCGCCTGTTCCGTCTGCGTTCTTTTCCGCGGGCGTCGCGCTCGGCCGCTCATGCAGGTTCAACTCCATTGGACGCGCGCTCACGTGTAACAGGATTCCTTCTCATCGATCCGCCGCGCCAGCTCCTGCACGACCGCGCGGTAGTGCCCGAACTCCTCGGCAGCGCTCAGCTCGTCCTGGTCCTTGGCAGAGCCGACCCGCAGCGATTCCATCACGTCCGCCAGGTGCGGCACGTGCAGGGGCCCGGCCTGGCTTTCCGCCTGGTACTGGCCGTCCCACGAGACGGTGACGCGGAAGTGCGCCCCGCCCGTGCGGTACTCGTTCCACCCGAGCACGCGCTCGCGCCGGTGCGGTCGCAGCATCCGCAGCACGGACCGCACGTCCTCTTCGAAGATCTGCTCGGCCACCCAGCGCTCGGCGGCGTGACGGCCAGCCTGGTCGTCGCCACCGCGGCCACAGGCGCGCCCCGCGCGCTCGAACGTGTCGTGATGCATGTTTCTCCTCCAGTTAAAGGCGCCGTCGCGGCGGGCGTCTCCACCGCCGCCGCGATGATCAACCGATCGGCGTGGAGCGCCGCGGCCCATCGCGGCAACAAAGGCACCACCTTGCGTCGGACAAGATTTCCTCGCGGCAAACAGCTCGCAAAAGGGGCGGTGTCAATGGCGATGCGGGGCGGCGAGGAGCGCGAGAGAAAACTTCGTCACGACAAGATTTCCCTTCGCGTCCCGCCGATGGCGAACTGCGCGCTCGTCGGGCCGGTCGATGCGGCCGCGACGGGTTGGACGGGAGCGGCTTGCCGCGCAGCAGCCGCGCTGTTACACGAGCGGCCGCCCCGTGACGCACCCCTCCACCATCGCCGATAGCGGCAGCATGGGCCCGCCGGCGCCCGCCCGCCGCCGGCCGCTCTGGCCGGCGTACGCCTGCGAGAGTTTTTCGTCCGTCGGCACCACGCTGTTGCAGGTCGGCATCTTCTTCTACACGCGGCACTACTTCGGCTGGGGAATGCGCGAGAACTTCCTGCTCGCCTGCGGGCAGGGCGCGGTTTACGTCGCCGGCTCGCTCGCCGCCGCGCGCGTGGTCGAGCGTTTCGGCGGGCGGCGACAGGGGCTCGTCGTCATCTACTCGGTGCTGACGATCGTCTCGCTGCTCGCGCTGGCGGCGGCGCGGTCGCCGTGCATGCTGGTGGTGGCGCTGATGGCGCACACGCTGATCGCTGCCGGTAACTGGCCCGCCGTCGAAAGCCTGGTGACGGCCGGCGCCGACGCGCACGCGATGTCGCACCGCGTCGGGATGTACAACCTCGTCTGGTCCAGCACCAACGCGCTCACCTTCGCCGCCAGCGGATCGGTGATCGAGCACTGGCGGGCGGGGTTGTTCGTCGTTCCGGCGATCGCCCACGCGCTGTCGGCGGCGCTGATGATCGCCTGCCGTAGCGTCGAGCCCACCGCGGCCGAGGCGGCGGCGCACGCGCACGTCGAGCCGGAGCCGGAACTGCTCCGCAAGCGCACGCTGGCGATGTGGCTGGCGCGGATCTCGCTCCCGGCGACGTACGTGGTCGTCTACAGCCTGATGGCCATGATGCCCTCGCTGCCGGTGATGCGCCGGCTCGACCCCGGCGCGGCGACGCTCGTCGGTAGCGCGTGGATGGCGGCGCGGTTCGGCGTCTTCATCGCCCTGGGCGTCACGCGATGGTGGCACACCCGGCCGTCGCTGCTGCTGGCGTCGGCGGCCGTCATGCTCGTCGCGTTCATCGGCGTGACGGTTCGCCCGTCGGACTTTTTCCCGGGCGCCGGCGTGTCGTACGCAACAGACCTGGCGGCGATGGTCGCGTGGCAGGTGCTGCTCGGCTGCGTGATGGGCGTAATCTACGCCGGCTCGCTCTACTTCGGCATGGTGCTCAGCTCCGGCAGCACGGAGCACGGCGGGTATCACGAGGCGCTGATCGGCCTGGGGTCCATCCTCGGCCCCGGCACCGCCGCGCTGGCGCAGTGGCGCTGGCCGGACGACGTGCGGGCGGGGGTGATCGCGGTGTCAGGCGTGATCGGTCTCAGCGTGGCGGCGGCCGTCGTCGCGTCCGTCCGCGCGGCCAGGCGGCCAACGCCGTAGCGAGCCGCGTGTCTTGGTTGCTGAACGCCAACCGCGCGCCGGGCCGCCGGCGCCGGCGACCCCGCAGGCGCGAGGCCGCGCCCGCGTGCGTCCGTCGCGCCGCGCGCGAACTTGGCGGTTCCCCCGTGGCGGACGCGGGGGTAAAGTCGCCAGCGCGCGTTTTCGCACCGAAGAAACCTTCTACGCCGATCATTATGCGAATGCTCAAGCACCTGCTCCTGCCCCTGATCCTCACCTTTACCCTTGTCGGCGCCGGCGCCGGCTGCGCCACCGACGCGGCCGTCATCAGCCAGGCGGCCAACATGAACACCCAGCTCGAGCCGGCCATCGTGGAGGACCCGGAGCTGGCGTCTTATCTCCAGCAGGTCGGCTCGCGCATCATCGATGTCGCAGAAGACCTCAGCGCCCAGGGCTACGGCCCCTCCAGCCACAAGGGCTCGGACAACAAGTGGATGTTCGGCAACAACATGAAGTTCCACTTCGTGAACTCAAAGACGGTCAACGCCTTCACGACCGGCGGCGAGCACATGTACGTCTACAACGCGCTGTTCCAGATGTGCAAGAACGAGGAGGAGCTGGCGGCGGTGATGGCGCACGAGTACGGGCACGTTTACGCCCGCCACGTCGCCAAGGGAATGAACCGGCAGTACACCGCGCTGGCGGCCGCGGCGGCGCTGGGCGGGGCGGGGTACGTTGCCGGCGGCAAGGAGCATGGCGCGCAGTACGCCGCCCTGGGCGCCGGCGGCGGGGCGGCGCTGGGACAGTTCATCAACATGGGCTTCACCCGCAAGGACGAGAACGAGGCGGACAAGCTCGGCTTCGACTTCTACACCCGCGCCGGCTGGGATCCGGCGCTGTTCGGGCAGTTCTTCCAGGACATGATCGACGCCGGCTATGACAAGACCCCCGCGATGATGTCGGATCACCCGACGCTGGCCAGCCGGGTGGAGTCGGCGAAAAAGTGGGCGCGCGAGCTGCCGCCCAACGCGCGGCAGTGGCGGCAAGCGCCCGTGGCTGACGGAGCCCGGTTCAAACAGCTCCAGCAGCGCGCGATGGCGGTGGGGAAGAACATGCCGGACGACACGACGCTGGCCAACAGCCAACAGCTCCTCCAGGCGCTGCCGCGGAGCTGCATCATCCCGTTCACGACGCAGGACGAGGTGCAGGCGAGGGAGGCGATCGCCAAGCGAGCCGATGCCGCTCAAGCCAATGCGGCGCCGGCAGGCGCGCCCGGCGGCTCCGGCGCCGCTGCGCCGCAGGGGGCGAAGAAAAAGAAGAAGCGGCCTCAACCCGCGGCAGCCGCGCCCGCGGCACAGCGCGTCCCCCGGCAGTCCCAGATCATCGGTCGCAACGGGTGAGGGAGAAGGCGCTCCGGTGAGATCGTGGTCCCGGGATCATTTGTTGAGCGATCTCGCACGGCTTCATTAAGGACGAGCGTTCGATTCGTTTGCGACGCCGGTCTCTGAGCGAAGCGAAGAGCCGGATGTCTTCGTCTTAGAATACCCAAGACATCCGGGTCTTCGCTTTTCTCAGACACCCCGCGTTGCCGCGCGGCAGAATGGCCTCCATCTATGGGAGCCGCTGCTTCAGCGTCCCGATCGAGTCTCAGGGGGAGTTCTGTCGGCCGACCTCGTCGTCTCCTGCGTCACGGCGCGCGTTGTTGTAAACGCCATCATCTCCATCTCATCATCGCCACGCGCACGAGGCGTCCCGGGCTGAGGGAGGGGGTGTCCCGCCGCCCGACCTGACGGACGTTTCCTCGTTGCCTGCTGTGGCGTAGTGGTTCGCTTTCCTGCCGGTGAAGTCCCAAGCGCGGGCCGTGCGGCGGCGTCGCCGGGGCCCTCGCGCGCGCTCGCGTAAGCCCGTGCGGCCCGCGCTCGAGGACTACACCGGCAGGTGCTGATGGAGGTCCTCATCATGACGAGCTCATTTCCCGCCCACGCGACCGTCCCGTTGTCCCTGCGCTCCCCCGTGGCGCGCATGCTCATCGACCACAACCCGTTCTACCTGCTGAGCGCGGCCTGCATGCTCTTCGGCGTGTTCGCGCTCAACGGCTCGCTCGACTACAGCCCCATCGGCGTCCGCAAGCTGCTGACGATGATCGTGATGCTCAACGTTTACGAGGCCATCATCATCGCGTTGGCCGTGTTCCTGCTCAGGCGCGGCATCCGTCGCGACGCGTTGTTGCTGCTGATCGTGGAGGCGTTCTTCCTGGCCGACGTCGGGTTCCTCAACATGGAGATCTTCGCGACGCACGCCGCGGTCGGACTGCTGGTGAACGTGCTCCTGCTCGCCGCCGCCGCGGTGAAGGTGGGCTTCATCTTCCGAGCCGCCGGCATCCCGCTGGCCGACCCGCGGATGGCGTTCGTGATGATCCAGGTCGCGGTGCTCTTCGCCGTGCCCGGGCTGTTCGCGAGCATCGCCCGGCGGCACGACGATTTTCTCTCGCCGCTGGTGATCTATTGCGGCTGGTGGCTGGCGGGGGCGCTGCCGGTGGCGTACACGATGACGGTCGGCTCGCTCGACGTCTTCCGCCGCCGCTCCGACGGCCGCGCGCCCGGAGCCGACGTGATCCTCTCGCGCGTGCTGCTGGTGCTGCCGATGCTCTCGCTGATCGTGCACCTGTGCCTGGCGAACTGGGTCTACAAGGTGACGTTTCACCCACTGAACGCTGCGCCGCTGCTGCTGGGGCTCGCGGTGCTGTGCGGGCACGCCGACCAGCACGTCACCACGCTGGCGTCGCGGCTGCGGCTGCACCTTGCGCTGCCCATGGTGGCCGTCGCGCTCTCGGCGCTTCGCTTCCCGCCGGAGATGGTAATCGAGGTCGGGCCGCTCAGCATTTCGCCGCTTCGGCTGACGCTGCTCGTCGCGACGCTGGTCTACCTGGACGGCCTGTGGCTGCACCGCCACGTCTACTTCGCCTGGGCCGCCGGGGCGTCGCTCGGAATGGCGGGCATGGGCCACAGCGTCGGAACGATCCATCACAACTCGGTGCAGATGGCCAGGACGTCCGCCAGCACCTTCGATCGACTGGTGCCGGACACGCTGGCGGAGTGGGGCGTGGTCTCCATCACTGCCGCGTTCCTGCTGCTGGCGATCGGGGCAACCATCAGCTTGACGCGCCGCCCGCCCGTCGTGGTCGAGGAGGCGCCGCTGGAGGCCGAAGCATGACGTGACGTGATGCAACCCATTCCGGTTTCCGTAGGGGCGGAGACGCGCCTCCGCCCCTACGGACCGCAGCGGTGACATTGCGAGCGAACCGTCACGCCTCCGTCGGTAGCGGCAGGTGCGTCACGAGTTGCTCGGCCAGCGCGGTCATGCGTCCCAGCTCGATCGGGTCGAACGGGCGGGCGGAAAAATCGAGCACCAGCTTCCCGCCCGCCAGCAGCAGCCCGATGTCCGGCGGGAGCAGCGCGCGCATCGGGCTGGCGGAGAGGATGCGGGCAGCGGTGGTGTCGGTGCCGAAGACGACGAACCGCTCGACCGCGCCCAACCGCGGATAGCTGGAGAGCGAGAACTGGTCGAGCAGGCTGCTCTTCGCCGTCGCCGGTCGCAGGCCGGTCGGCGGCCAGGCGGCTTCCAGCTCGCGCACGAGCACGTGCCAGCGCGGCGTCGCCACCGCCGACCCGCCGATCGTCTCCAGTTGGAACAGGTGAGTCGACCGTGATTCCAGGCAAGTCGTCGCCCGCGCGGCCGCCATCGTGTCGAACGGCGGCGGGGGCTCGCGGTCCTGGTGCGATAACCTGTAGCCCCGCTCGCGGGCCCAGTCCAATAACGCGCGCCAGCGACGGTTCGTCGTCCACCGGCGGACCTGCCAGTTGAATACCACCAGCGACACCGCCAGCACCGTCACCAGCGATAACAGCACTGCCCACGAGAACGGGACGTGCGGAACGGCCTTTGCCTCCATCACGATCACGCCGCCATGTTACGCCAGCGCGTCGCACCGTGCGCGGCGCGGCCGAGGGGATCGCGGCGCGGTTGTGGCGCGGCGGTTGATGTGCGGCGCGCGAATGTCCGATGAATTCGCCCGGATGGCTGATTACTCGCACATCGTCGAAGAGATGAAACGGGCGCACGACGTGCGCGTCCGCAAGTGGCGCCGCTCGATGAGCGGGTGCGCCTGGCGGGTCTATTACCACGACGGGCGGGTGATCAACTGGATCGAGTCGCCCCTCCCGCGCACGCCGATCTCGCTGGCCATCTTCCTGCACGAGGTGGGGCACCACGTGATCGGCTTCCAGCGCTACAAGCGCCGCTGCGAGGAGGAGTACCACGTCTGGGTCTGGGCCATCCGCAAGATGCGCGACCTTGGCGTGGAGCCGGACGAAAGGGTCACGCGCCGCTTCCAGCTCTCGATGCAGTACGCCGTCGACAAGGCGGTGCGCCGCGGGATCAAGGCGCTGCCCGAAGGCTTGGAACAGTTCCTGCCGCAGGCGGCGTAGGGCTACTCAACGCGCTCGTCGCCGTTGTCGTCGTCGTCCGACGGCGGCTGATAGATCCTGAGCCGCCCGACCTCCACCGACCAGAGGTGCCCATAGAGCCGCTCACGCTCGATCCCGTCCACCAGCGTTCGCACGACCGCGACGAGGTCCGCGCGCGACGGCTTGCGGGGAAGCCGAAGGACGGCGATGCCCCGGTACAGGTGGGGCGGGACAACGAGCGGGTTGGAAAAGTCCAGGTCGAGCGTCACCAGCGCGCGGCCCTCGCGGGCACAGGTGGTGACCAATTCGAGGTCGCCGGAGCCCGACATGCCTTGACCCGGCACCGTCGCGACGTCATGCCCGGCCGTCACCAGCACGTCGAGGCACTGCCGCCCGAGGTTCTCGTCGAGCTTGAGCTTCAACGCGCCGGTTCCAGGGGAATGTTCACGTAGCGCTCGCGCGACATTTCCGAGCCGTACGCGATGCACGCGAGGACGTCGGCGCGCTCGAGCTGCGGATAGCTTTGGAGAACGTCCTCGACGGTCTCGCCCGAAGCGAGCAGGTCGAGGATGAGCGAGACCCAGATGCGGTGGCCGCGAATGCACGGCTTGCCGAAGCACCGCTGCGGGTCGATCCAAATGCGCGACAGCAGCTCGTCACGAGTCATGCCGTGATTATACCCGCTCCCGGCCGGCTAAACCCCCGCCGGCGTGCGGAAGGCGTCGAGGACGTTGCGGTTCACGTCCACGTCGATCCTCGGCAGCCCGTCGCCCAGCGACTGCTCGGCCATCGCCTTGGCGGCGTCCATCTTGGGGTAGCGCACCTCGCGATAGCCGGTGACCGGCTCCGGGCACTTCAGGACCTGTAGCGCCTGGTCATAGGCGTGATCGGCTAGCGAGACGCGGTCGAGCAGCGCGATGTACCAGTCGCGGAAGGCGACCTCGCGCTGGTGCCAGCCCGGGAGCTTGCGCCACCACTTCATCCGGCGGACCAGGTTGAGCTGCCAGTCGCTGGTGGTGATCTTGAAGCGCACGCGGCGCTTGCCGATGTGGAACTCCGGGCTGGTGTGGTGGCGGTAGATGATCTTGTCGCCGTTGGCCTCGTCGATGCCGTACTTGGCCAGGTCGCGCACCTTCTTCTCGTAGCGGGTGAGCAGGTAGGCGACGTACGGCTCGTCCTTGATCAGCATCACCTTGGCGAGGTTCCAGATGACCGCGTGGGTGGCGGCGAACTTGCGGGGCACGCCGGCGCCCGACGCACTCTCGCGCTTGTAGACGCCGCGCACAAGGTCCATGTAGCGCTTCGCGTAGTGGAAGTCCTCGTACTGCATCAGGTCGTAGATGCGCAGGGCCAGGTCGTACTTCGACTCCTCGGTCAGCCCGCGCATGAGCTTCATGGCCGCGTCGACCAGCCGCTCGTAGTCCTCGCCCCACTTGCGGCCCTGGATCTTGGTCTTGCGGAGGATGCGGCTCTTGTTGGTGACGAGCTGCTCCCACGTCTCCGGGGTCGGCTTGATCGGCAGCACGCGCGGCTCGAGGGCGAGCTTGCGGCCGATGTTGAACGCCTTGAGGTTCCGCCGGTGCTCGCGGCGGATGGTGTCCTTGATCGCCCAGGCGATGCTGTGCGCACTGACCGGGATCAGCCCGAGCTGGTACGCCACGCCAAGCATCATGATGTTGACGAACAGCTTGGAGCCCAGCCGCTCCTCGGAAATCTGAGAGAGGTTCTTGGCGTAGCTGAGGTCCGCGCGGCAGTGGTTGTAGATCTCCTCGCGCAGCTCTTCCGGGCTGAAGTCGTCGCGCCCGAGCAGGCCGTAGACCGTCGGCTGCTTGTGGAGGTTCAGGACCGCGGCGGTGTGGTCCTTGTGCGCCACGCGGAACTGCTCGCGCGGGTCGGTCGCGCGGGCGGCTTCGAGGACGTCGACGCCGAGCAGCAGGTCGGCCTTGCCGTACGGGATGGAGCCGGTGATGGGATACAGCGTGGCATGGGCGCCTCGCCCATGAACTTCCGCGGAGCGGTCTGCTTCGCGCTCGTCGCTCCGCGATTGCTGCACGGGCGGGGCGCCCGTGCCACTTGAAGACGCCGGGTCATTCACGAACGTCATCTGCGAGTAGACGCCGCCGTTGCGGATGGCCAGGCCCTTCTTGTCCTGGAAGATGACGCGATAGCCCTGCTTGTGACCGGCGCGGACGAGGATGGCGCCGACAACGCCGATGCCCATCCCGCCCACGCCCGCCATGTGGCAACGCCAGGCCGCGCCGGGCGCCTTCATGCCGTGCACGAAGTTCGGCTCGGGCAGCCGGTCCAGGTGCAGGTTGGGCAGGCTGTAGCGCTTGCGCTTGCTGCGGACAACGGTGACCTGCTCGAAGCTCGGGCACGGCTTGACGCCCGTGCCGTAGTCGTTGCTCGTCCGCACGCGCTCGCACGCGCCGTCGTTCACGCACCAGGTCAGGTCGGTGTCGATCTTCTTGCCGTAGTCGGTGTCCACCACGGTCAGCCCGGGGCAAGCGGTCGCGCTTGTGCACTCCAGGCAGTGCTCGCACACCTCCGGCGTGACGTTCATGTGCGTCTTGGTCGGGAGGTAGCCGTGCTCCTTGGCGAGCTTGCGCTCGGCCTTGTTCTTCGTGCGGTTGTAGGTGATCCCGCACTCCTTGTCGGCGATGATGATCTTCACGCCGTCGCTGAGGATGGTCTGCTCCAGCGCCTTCTTGTATCCCTGGCGGTCCTCGGGAGTCATCTTCAGGATCTTGATAGGCGCGTGCGCGGCCATGCCGCGGACGATCTTCTCGATGTCCTGGATGTAGTGCTTGTTGCCGAGCAAATCGTCCTCGAGCCCCGCGTGCTCCTGGTGGCCGGTCATCGCGGTCGTGCCGTTCTCCAGGATGATGTAGGTGATGTCCTGGGCGGCCTTAATGCTGTTGGAGATGGCGAGCTAGCCGGAGTGGAAGAACGTGCCGTCGCCCATGAAGACGATCTGCTTGTTGGTGATGAACGGGTCGATGCCCGACCCGGTGGCGCCGCCGAGGCCCATGCCGCTGTAGTTGTGCATGAGCTGTTCGGTCGGCGCGAACATCAGCATCGTGTAGCAGCCGGTGTCGCCGTGCGCGACCATGTCCACCGGCGGTCGGCCGTGCACGCGCTTCATGTAATCAGGGTCGGCGAAGTTCTTGCGGACCTCGAGCAGGACCGACGAGCTATCGCGGTGCGGGCAGCCGGGGCAGAACGTGGGCGTGCGCGCGACGATCTTGTCGGTGATGACCTGGAGCTTGGGCTTGCTCGCCTCGCGCAGCCGCTGCATCTCGGCGGTCAGCCGGCCGTTGCGCAGCTCGGCGGGGATCTCGTCGGTCGCCTTGATCAGCGGGATGAGCTTCTGCGCCAGCACGGAATAGTTCAGCCCGCGCGTGTCCGGAATGCCGTCGCTGCCGCTGGGGAACTTCTTGCCGAACAGCCGGGAAACCACGTCCGTCGCCTGCTCGTGCGGCAGCATCTTGAAGGCGTAGTCGCGGATGTTCTTCTCGAGGAAGCTGCGCCGCTCCTCGATCACGATCATGTGCTTGCAGAGCTTCGAGAACTCCGCGACGAGCCGGACGTCGGCCGGGTAGCTCATCCCCATGTTGAGGATGGGGAACACGCCCGCGAGTCCGAGCTCGCCGAGCACGTGCTCGAGGTAAGGGCGGCCCATGCCGGTGGTGATGAAGCCGAGAGGCGCGACCTCCGTGGCATGGGCGCCTCGCCCATGAGCTTCCGCGGAGCGGTCTTCTTGCAGTGCGTCGGTGCGCGAGGGCTGCACGGGCGAGGCGCCCGTGCCGCGATCAATGCGCGTCGCAGGAATGATCTGATTGATCCCCAGCTCGCGCGCCCGGTCCATCGTCGCCAGGTAGCGCGCGTCGGTCTGCAACTCCTTGCGCCAGGTGCGCGGCGGGAGCAGCACCGTCTTGTCCAGCGGCAGGGCGGCAGTGTCGATGGTGATCTTCTGCTGCGTGTTGAGCGATGGGAACTGGTTGGGGCGGCACTCCACCGTCCCGCCGCCGTCGGCGTGCGCGACGGTCACGATATAGCCGATGTACAGCCCCGCGGCCTGCCCGAGCTTGAAGCTGAGGTTGATCCAGTCCTTTAGTTCCTGAAGTGTGCCCGGCTCGACGACCGGCATGCGCAGGTGCTCGAAGAGGAACCGGCTGTCGGCCGGCACCTGGGTGGATTCACACCAGGGGTCCTCGCCGCTGATGACGATCGCGCCGCCACCGGGGTGCGAGCCCGCGAGCGTGCCGAGCGCCAGCGCGTCGGAGGCGACGTGAACGCCCACGGATTTCATGGCCACGATCGACTTGATCGCCGCCATCTGCGACCCGTTGACAGCCGCCACGCCGAGCGCTTCGTTGTTGGCTTGGAAGGCGCGGACGCCCTTGGCTTTGAGCAGGTCCTTGAGGTCGCCGAGGATGTCGAAGAAGCCCGCGACGGGGGAACCGGGATAGCCGGTCATCAGCCCGACGCCACCCTCGGTTTCCAGTGCCCCTTTGACGAGCAGTTCGTTGCCAATGAAGACTTCGCGGCCGGACTCGGCCAGAAAGCGCGGATCGATAGCCATGACCAGTCTGTCCTTCCGCGGGGAATAAGGATGAAGGTAGAAGGCCGAAGGATGAATGGTTCATCCTCCGCCCTTGCGATTTCAGCCTTGCTCGCGACGTGGCTTACGGCCCTTGGTTCCTAATTACCGCACGGCCGCAGGGGACGTCGTTGTGCACCGCGATCTAGAGACTCTCGGCGGCGGCGGGAGACGCATGCGCGTGGCCGCCGACGCCGTGAAAACACGTATCCCCGCAGATCGACCATGGCCGATCTCGGGGTGCAGATAATAACGCCTCGGACGGGCAAGACCAACAGGACCCGGGCTCAAACCGGCCCTGCAATCGCTTTAACCCGTGCGGGGACAAGCTTCTACGCCGGCTGTAGGGGAAAGTTCGCCTCCGCAGGCGCGTTGGCCACGGATGCCGCTGAAGGGCGGGTCGGACAGCACGACGGCGGAGTCATCAGTGATCAGCGCGTTCCGTGAACCGTGCTGAACCCCCGGCGAGGGGGCTGCCCGACGGGCCAAGCGGGGGACCGCCGCGGCTGCCAGTGATCCGCGCGATGAAGCGGCGGCGGAGGCGCGGCGGCGCGGTGCTCTCGACGCTGAGCGCCGCGTGCCTCCGAAGCGCGGCATCGGAAGCGGCGCGATTGGCGCTTACCTCACCCGTTCACACGTCAAAGTTTCACGTCCGAGAAATCAAACGTTATCGCTCCCGAACTGTCCGATAAGTCGCCGCTGAATCATGCAGATCGCCGCGAGATTCTCGCCATTTTGCGCGGCCGGATTTGCCGTTTGCCTCGGCCGGTTTTGTTTTGGAAATACACAGAAGCCCCGCCGCGGGAAGGGCCGATGAAAGCGGCGGGCAGGCCCAGGGATGTTGGGGCCAATGAATGAGGCGGGCACGCGGGCGGTGAGGGACTGCCACCACGTGCCGATTTGTTCCGGGAGTTCGTGATGCAGAACATCATCGCATCGATCTTCGCGCAGGTGGCCGAGGTGGGCGTGTTCTTTGCCGCGTCGGCGGCGCTGGTGGCCGGGGCCCTGGCCGTGCGCTAACGCCTGCGAGCGAGTGACGCTGCTGAATTGTCCGTCGCGTTGAGTAGTCCCCAGCCGTTGTCATCAAGCATTTGTCGTTCGCGTCTCTGGTGATGCGAACCGCCCGATCGACCCCCGAGGCTCGTCCGAAGGGATCCTCCGGCCGCCGCCGCTGCCGCCGCTTCCTTGCGTGCGTGCCGGCTATAACCTCGTGCCATTTTCATCGGCGCGGGTTGCGGAAGGCTGAACGGGCGAAATAAAAAATCCCCCCGCAGTACTGCGGGGGGGATTTTTTTGCGCCGATGGTCCGATAGCCCGATGCCGCCGAGCGGCTCATGCCGTGGCGATTGCAGGCTCGGCGGACGCGGCGGGCTCAGTGATCGCGGGCGGCGGCTCCGGCGCTTCCTTCACCGCCTCATCGCCGTTTTGGTCCCTCGCCTCTTCCACCTCCCGCGGCGGGCGGCGGCGCAGCACGGCCGATAACACGTAGAACCCCGCCGCCACCAGCAGCAGGTGGTTGAACCCCAGCACCATCGACAACTGCTCGCTCAACCCGCCGAGGATGATCCCCGCCACGTTGGAGCCGAAATCGACGTCCGGGTGCCGGCTGTCGCGGAACGCGGTGGCGAAGATCACGCCGGCGAAGAAGACCGGCACGAACACCACCGCGCACGAGGCGATCGTCTTCCACGCGCCCGGGAGCGACAGGAACCAGTTCATCGGCACCAGGATGTTCACCGCCAATGCGATCACCAGCAGCAGGTAGTAGGGCCACAGCTTGCGCGGCCGCGCCGCCAGCGTGTAGAGGTTGGCGATCAGGATCATCACCAGGATGGCGAAGAAGACGACGGAATTGACGATCCAGGTCGAGCCGAAGAGCAGGGCCATGTGCACCACGCCCTTGGTCTCCAGCAGCATGAAGCCCGCGCCGAGGAAGAACATCTGCCCGCTGGGCCGCGCCCCGATCCGCCGACCCTTGCCGAACCACACTGGCCAGGTGAACGCCAGCAGGATCACGATCGATAATCCCCCGACCACCGCCATCCCTTGCCCGTTGGGCGCCCACGGGATCGTCCGGCCGCTGAGGTAAAGCTGCGGCCAATCGTCGGTCGGCAGCAGCGAGATGCCGGCCGAGTTCACCTTCGCCGGCGACACCTGCTGCCACCATTGGCTATCGCTGGGCTTCAGCTCGTTGAAGGCGTTGATCGGCAGGTTGTCCGAGGGCTTGAAGTTGATCCAGAAGTTCTTGTGCGTCTCGAACTTCCGCTTGATGTTGTTCAGCTTCTCGGAGTCGGTGCCGACCAGCAGGAAGGTGATGACGTCCCTCTGGTTGGTCTGCGGGTCGATCGTCGGCTGGTAGGGGAGCGATACGACGACCGGCTCGACGCCGTACACCTTCTTGACCATCTCGTTCAGCCGCCCGGCTACCCAACCGAAGCGGAAGTAGTTGTACATCGCGAAGACGCCGCCCGGCTTGAGCCGCGCCTTCACGTCGCGCATCGCCTCCTCGGTGAAGAGGAAGTTCTCCAGCCGCAGGCTCGAGTAGCCCGAGTGCAGCACGAGTGAATCGACCAGCGCGTAGACGGCCAGGTCATACTTCTGGTCCGTCTTGCGGACGAAGCTCCGGCCGTCGTCGAGGTGGACGGTCACGCGCGGGTCGTCGTATGGCTTGTCCGGGTGGTAAGAGCGCCCGATCCAGTTGATGGTGGGGTCGATCTCCACGGCGTCGACCCTGCGCGCGCCGTTGAGCAGGGCGGCGGCAACGTCGTTGCCGCTGCCGGCGCCGATCACCAGCACGTCGTCGAACGGCGCGTTGCCGGCGTCGCGGTTGAGCAGGTGCGGCATGGCGTAGCGGGCGCCGTTGTCCCAGATCTTGACCATCTCCTGGTGCGAGATGTTGTTGGTGTCGATCCCGCCGGTGTGGTTGGTGTACGCGACCTTGTAATAAGGCGACCAGAAGACCTGCCCGCGGTGGCCGACGCCGTAGCTGCTCATCGCGATCAGGAACATCATCCCGATCGCCCCCAGCACCTGCGGCGCGTTCCACTTCGATCGCACGAAGTAGAGCAGCAGCAGCGTGACCAGGATGAACCACAGGTGCGGCGAGAGCCGGAAGTAGCTCATCACGCCGAACAATGCGATGCCGCTCAGGCTCCCCAGCACATCGATCGTGTAGGCCCAGACGCGGTTGGGGATGGCGTCGAAGGCGCGTCCCATCTGCTGCCCGAGGCCGACGAACATCACCGCGATCAGCGAGAAGAAGACGCCCGCAACGGCCCACAGCGGCACGACGAAGCGGCTGGGATCCGTGGGGCGGTACTCGGTGCCGAAGTAGATGAGCTTCGGCGCCGCGTCCTGCCCGCCCACGTTGACGCTGAGGTGGTCGGCGTAGTGGTGATACGCCCAGAAGGTGCCCATCGCCAGCGCCATGCTGAGCAGCGAGAGCGGGATCACCCAGCG
Source organism: Tepidisphaeraceae bacterium (assembly GCA_035634055.1). Lineage (GTDB taxonomy): Bacteria > Planctomycetota > Phycisphaerae > Tepidisphaerales > Tepidisphaeraceae > JAICTV01. Next base: position 31,337 of record DASQDR010000110.1, read on the forward strand.
GACGAAGTTCCGCCGCCGCGACGCCGTCAGCAGCCCGACGCTCATCCCGAGGAACGTCGCCAGCAGCACGATGTTGGTGAAGAACGTGAGGAAGACGACCGTGCTGCCGAACCAGCGGATCGCCGCCAGCTCGAAGAACAGGATCAGGAAGCTGATGAGGAACAGGTCGAGGCGCGGCCGGCGCGGCGCGTTGGATTCGATCGGCTCCGGCGGGCGCGGCGCGGGGGCGTCGGCTTCTCTCGGCACCTCGATCAACGGCAGCACGGCGGGGTCGGTCGTCGTCATGAGGCGGGGGATTGTATCGAAACGGGGTAAGATGGGCAGGCGCAGCAGCCGCGCCGGCACCCGCGCTTCCGCGACCGATCGGCGCAGCGACCGCGGTGCCGCTGCCGCGCGGGCGCACGTTCGCTACGAAGGGAGTCGTATGGCCGTCCCCATTGAGGTCGTCGAGGCCGACATCACCACGCTGGCGGTCGATGCCATCGTCAACGCCGCCAACGAGTCGCTCCTTGGCGGCGGCGGGGTGGACGGCGCGATCCACCGCGCGGCCGGGCCTCAACTGCTCGAAGAGTGCCGCACGATCGGCGGGTGCCCGACCGGCGAAGCGCGGCTGACCCAGGGGTACAACCTGCCGGCCAAGTACATCATCCACACCGTCGGCCCCGTCTGGCGCGGCGGGCGTCACGGCGAGGACGACCTGCTCGCCGCCTGCTATCGCCACAGCCTGTCCATCGCCCTGCGCAACCACCTGCGCACGATCGCCTTCCCTGCCATCAGCACCGGCTCCTACGGCTTCCCGCTGCGCCGCGCCGCGGACATCGCCGCCAATGAGGTCGAGCGCTTCTGGCAGACGTACCCGCAGTTCGACCGCATCGTGTTCTGCACGTTCGGCAAAGAGGCCTTCCAGGCGTACGCCGATGCCGTGCGGGCACTGGATGAACGGTGACATCCTTCCGCTGACCGGCATGCCGGGGGAAGGGCAGGGAGACGGGCGGGGTGCCGCAGTCATGTCGGACGGGTGCCCGGCTGCCCCGTCCCCGGCTGATCCGCGCTGCTTGCCCGTCTCCCCAATCCTCTTCCCCGCCGACCGGGGGGAGGGAGACGGTCCGCGCCATTTGAACCTCCCGCGCGCGCGCCGCCGGCTGATACCCTAAACCTCATGCCCCAGACGCGGATCGGCATTTCCGGTTGGACGTACGGCCCGTGGCGCGGGGTCTTTTACCCGAAGGATCTGGCCCACAAGCGCGAGTTGGAGTTCGCGTCGCGCCAGTTCAACTCCATCGAGATCAACGGCTCGTTCTACTCCCTCCAGCGCCCCAGCAGCTACGAAACGTGGTACGACGCCACGCCCGACGACTTCGTCTTTTCCGTCAAGGGCGGTCGGTTCATCACGCACATGAAGAAGCTGAAGGACGTGGATGACGCGCTGGCGAACTTCTTCGCCTCGGGGCTGCTGAAGCTGAAGGAGAAGCTCGGGCCGATCCTGTGGCAGTTCCCCCCCGGATTCGGGTTCAACGAGGAGCGGTTCGCGCAGTTCTTCGAGATGCTCCCGACCAACACTCGCGACGCCGCCGCGATCGCCCGGAAGCACACCGAAAAGCTCGAGGGCCGCGCTTGGACGAAAACCGACGCCAACCGCCGCGTGCGGCACTGCGTGGAGATCCGCCACAACAGCTTCAAGGACGAACGGTTCGTCAAGCTCTGCCGCCGGCACAAGATCGCGATCGTGCTGGCGGACACGGCCGGCCGGTGGCCCTACATGGAGGACGTCACCGCAGACTTCATCTACGCGCGCCTGCACGGCGACGCGGAGCTGTACGTCAGCGGCTACACCGATTCCGCCCTGGACTGGTGGGCCCGGCGGCTGGAGGCGTGGCGCTGCGGGTCGGAGCCGGCCGACGCGCTGAAGATCTCAGCGTCCAACGGCCGCAAGTGCGCCAACCGCGACGTCTACGTCTACTTCGACAACGACGCTAAGGTGAAGGCCCCGTTCGACGCCCGCAACCTTGCCGCCCGCCTGACCGGCGCCGCGCCGATGCCCGTGCCGGAGGACCTGCTGCGCAAGGCGGGCGAGCCGCCGCGCGATCGCTGGGCGCCGCTGGGCCGACGCAAGGCGTCAACCGCGTAATACGGACCAAGAAAAGTGGCCGCGCTCGTCGGGGCGAGACTTGTCTCGCCCTCTTCGGCAGCGAAAGCGGGCGACACAAGTGTCGCCCCCACAGTCGACGCGCGACGAGTTTTCCCGATCCGTTTCAGAGTTGCGCCGCGGAACACGAACCAGTCGTCAGGCAGACCCGCCCCCGCGGGCGCGCCAGTAGCACGAGTTGTCATCCCGAAGCGTACTCGCGAGGGATCTCGGG
>DASQDR010000111.1:0-14548 GCA_035634055.1 Tepidisphaeraceae bacterium
GGCGCCGGCGACGTGGCGCTGATCGACCTGCTGCTCGACCACAAGGCGGAAGTCAACGCCCGCAGCGGGCAGGAGACCGCGCTGACGCGGGCGGCGTTCGAGCGCAAGCGACCGGCGGTCGAGCGCCTGCTGGGACGGGGGGCGAAGGCGAACCTGCCGAACCAGACCGACACGCCGCTGCACCAAGCCGCGCACGTCAACGACGGCGACACCGTGGCGCTCCTGCTGGCCGCCGGCGCCAACCCGGCCGCAAAGGACCACCAGGGCCGCACGCCGCAGGACATCGCCGCCCAGCGCGGCTGCGCGCGGGCGCTGCGCGTGCTGCTCAACGCCACCGCCGCAACCGCCGCCGCACCGGCGTCAGCGTCACCGGCGTCACCGGCGTCGCCGGCGTCATCGTCAGGGGCGTCGCCGTCACCGGCGTCGCCGGCGTCATCGTCACCCGCGTCATCGTCACCGCCGGCGTCACCGGCGTCCGTGCCTTCGCTAACCCGGTAGCGCGCACGAGTTGGATGTGCGGTCCACGCGACCGCGGCGCGCAGAGGCGTGCAGCGTCCACCACAGGAACGATGTCATCCCGAAGCGTACCCGCGAGGGATCTCGGGACGGAGAACGACTCCCCCTCCAAGCTTTCGGCGCGACGTCGGCTCCTCGTACGCCCGCTGCAAGCCGCTCTTGTGCCCGGGCGAACTCCGGCGACGCGCGCCGCCGGGTGGTCGCGCCGTGCGATACCCTTCGCCGGCGACGGCTGCCGTCAAAGCCTGTGCCCGAGCTTCGCCTTTTTCGTCGCCAGGTACTTCGCGTTGTGCTCGCCGGCGGCCACGCGGATCGGGACCTCCTCGACCACGCTCAGGCCGAACCCCTCGATGCCGTAAATCTTCTTGGGGTTATTGGTCATGATCCGCAGCTTGGTCAGCCCCAGGTCGCGCAGGATCTGGCTGCCAATGCCGTAGTCGCGCTTGTCGACCGGCAGGCCGAGGCGCTGGTTGGCCTCGACGGTGTCCAAGCCCTCCTCCTGCAGGGCGTAGGCGTGCAGCTTGTTGGCCAGGCCGATGCCGCGCCCCTCCTGGCGGAGATAGAGCAGGACGCCCTTACCAGCGTCTTCGATCATCTGCATGGCCGCCGAGAGCTGCCCGCCGCAGTCGCACTTGCCGCTGCCGAACACGTCGCCGGTCAGGCACTCGCTGTGGACGCGCACCAGCACCGGCTCGCCGTGGCGGACGACGTGGCCCTCGGCGTCGAGGTCGCCGATCCCACCCTTGCACAGCGCCAGGTGCGGCTGCGGGTCCACGGCGCTCTGGTAGGCGTGCAGCTTGAACGTGCCCCAGTGGGTCGGCAGCGTGATCGACTCGATCCGCTTGACGAACTGCTCGCGCTTCAGCCGGTAGCTGATCAGGTCAGCCACGGTGCACATCTTGAGATTATGCTCGGCGCAGAAGGTCTCGAGGTCGTCGCGGCGCATCATCTCGCCGTCGTCGCGCATGATCTCGCAGATGACCGCCGCGGGCTTCATGCCGGCCAGGCGCGCCAGGTCGACCGACCCTTCGGTCTGCCCCGCTCGGACCAGCACGCCCCCTTCGCGCGCCCGCAGCGGGTTGATGTGCCCGGGGCGGAGCAGGTCCTGCGGCTGGGCGTCCTCGGCGATGGCGACCTCGATCGTCTTGGCCCGATCGCGCGCGCTCACGCCGGTGGTGACGCCAAACCGCTTGTGCGCGTCAACCGTGACGGTGAAGGCGGTCCCCATCTCCGCGGTGTTGCGCTGCACCTGCGCGTGGAGCTGCAAGCGGTCGCACGCCTCGGGCGTCAGCGACAGGCAGACCACGCCGCGGGCGCGCGTGACCATGAAGTTGATCGCCTCGGGCGTGCAGCGCTCGGCGGCGATGACGAGGTCGCCCTCGTTCTCGCGGTCCTCGTCGTCCACCAGGACGATCATCCTGCCCGCCTTGAGCTCTTCCAGACATTCGGGGATCGATGCGAACGGCATAAGTGCCCGATTGTATGCCAACGCCCCCAACTTGCGCCGCCGGCGGCAGAGGCCGCGCGGCGCGAGGAAGCACGGCCACGTTCCCTCCCGCTCCCGGTTACGCCGAGGGAGAGGGCCGGGGAGAGGCGACCGCCGAGGCACCGGTCACACCAGGTCCAGAACGTACCGGCACTTGGCCGTCTCGCCGCGGGAGCGGAAGGGGTGCTCTTTGGGGATGGGGACGATGTCCACCAGCCGAGCCCCCAGCCGCTCGCAGGTTCGGCGGCTGGGCCAGTTGTCGGGGTTGGTGGTGATCCAGAGCTTGCTCATCCCGTGCCGCCGGGCCAGCGGCAGGACCAGTCGGCAGGCGCGCTCAGCGTAGCGGTGGCCGCGCGCGGGCGGGTAGACGTGGTAGCCGATGTTGCCGCTGTAGAACTCGATCTCGCGGTTGATCCCGATGCGCAAGCCCATGCCGCCCGCCATGCGCACCGGCGGCGCTTCGCCGATCGGCTCGGCCAGGCGCATCCAGAAGTGGTAGGCGGGCAGGCGGTTGCTCGAAGGGTCGCCCGGCTGCCGGCCGCCGGGGGCGGCGGCGAGGAAGTCGCTCAGCTTCTGCCGCGTCGTCTGCGCGTCCTGCGGCGCGTCGCGAACCGTCAGCGGGTGGGCGGCCGACGCCAGCACCTCATCGAACCACCGCGACTCCGGCGCGACCAGTTGCAGCTCGTTGTCGATCAGCGGCCCGGGATCGAGGAACACGAAGCGCATCGCGCTTGGGAGTGTAATCCCTGCCGGCGGAAGTGCGGAAGCGGCCGACGGCGCCGCGCCCGCTGATTCCGGGAAGGCGTCACGCGGTCGAAAAAAAACCGCGGCCGAGCCGCCATGCCGCTCGTGCGCGGCGGCGTGACGCGTCTATGACCGGCTGCGGTAGCTCGGCGGATCGGCCGCGACTGCGCCGCGGCGGTTCGGCGGATGAGATAGGCGGCTTAGAAGATCCCGCCAACGTCGCCGGAGCGCATGACGATCACGAGCAGCCCCAGGATCTGCACGATCACCGCCGCCGCCGCCAGGCCGGTGTAGACGTTGCTCGTCGGCGCGACACGAATGGGTTCCCCGGCACCAATGCGACTCATGATGGCCTCGGTGAGTGATGGCTAGTGGTCAGTGGCTAGTGGGTTGCTAGTGGTCAGTGCGGAGCATTCCGCGGTCAGCGGCCTTTTCTTACTGACCACTGATCACTGACCATCGCCCACTTAGTCCCGCTACAACTGCGTCCGCACCTCGACGCCGGGGCGGATGGCGGCGACGTTCGGGCCGACCAGCCGGCCGGTCGCCTCGTTGGGCTCGACGGAATCGACCGTCAGGTTGCCGAGGAAGTTGCCGCTCTGGCGGTCGAGCACCTTGAACTCCATCCCGCGCTGCACGCCGTCAGCGCTGCCGACCGAGATGGTGGCGTACTGCTGCCCGGCGATGGGGCGGACGTCGCGAACGACGCCGTTGATGTTCGGCTGTCCGGAGCGGTTGACGGCGATCTGCTGCTGCTGCGGCGCCAGCCCGGCGCCGCGGACGACCTGCGTGAGGCGCGTTGCCTCGGCGCTGGCCTGCGTGAGCTGCTCCGCCAGGTTGCGGCGCTCGCGCTCGGTCACTTCCAGGCGGTTGGTCAGGTCCGAGACCGAGGAGTTCAGGTCCGACGCCTGCCGCACCAGCGTGTCGTTGCTGGTCCGCAGGCGGGCGACTTCTTCCTGGAGCCGGCCGCCGGTCTGCTGGCTGGTGTTCAACGCCTCGGTCAGCCGGCTGATGTCCAACTGCTGCGCCGCCGCCTGGCTGGATGCCTTGGCGAGCTGCACGTTCAGGTCGGCGATCTGCTGCTGCGACGTCGTCAGCGCCGCGGCCGCGGTGCGCGCCTGGTTGTTCGCCTCCTGCTGGAGCGCGGTGGCGTTCTGCTGGGCGGCGGTGAGCTGCTCGGTGGCGGTGGCGACCTGCTGCTCCTTGGCCGTGAGCTGCGCCCGCGTGTCCTCCAGCGCCTTGGTCTGGATGCTCTCCTTGTTGACGTAGACCACGGCGGCGGCGGTCACCAGCAGGGAGAGGACGACGTTGAGGACGACAAACAGCTTCGTGAGGGGACTCAAGAGCGGCTCCTTGGACTACGGTGTCCGGCAGCGGTGTCGAGCGCGGTGCGGGATCGCTACGGGCGCGCGAGGTCGAACGCGGCGGGTTCAACTCCTCGATATTACGCGATTTGCAATCGTAATCGGGGGGGAAGAAGTGTCAAGTTTTTCCCGCGATTCGGACAGCCGCCAAACGGCCCGAAAATCGCGGGAAACCGCCGCGCCCCGCCTGCTCCGCCCGCCCCCCGCTGCTCCGCCGTCGGCGGCGGCTACGACCGTTGCTTGACCTGGAGCAGCGCCGTCGCGGCGGCGAGGCGCACGTCCTGATCGGCGTCGCGCAGGAGCGCCGCCAGCTCGTCCTGCGAATCGGCGCGCCCGATCGCGCCGAACGCCAGCGCCGCCAGCAGCCGCTGCCGCTTCTCCGGGCTCTTGGCGCCCTTCAGCGCCACGCCGTACCCGTCGTCGGACCCGAGCATGCCGCACCCGCGCGCGGCGACCAGGCTCACCTCGTCATAGTCCGCCACCAGCGCCCCGCGCAGGTGCCCCAGCGCCCGCTGGTCGCGCGGGCCGGCCAGCCCGAGCAGCGCGATCATCTGGTCGTCGGGGAACTGGCTGAGGCTGGCCGAGACCAGGTTGTTCAGCCCCTGCTCGTTGCCCAGCCGCCACAGCGCTTCGGCCGCCTGGAGCCGGACGGCCGCGTTGCTGTCGTACAGCATGGGCTGGAGGACGTTCCGCCCGGTCGGCTCGCCGAGCAGCCCGAGCACCAGCGCCGTATCGCCGCGCGTGCGCGCCGATGGGTCGCGGCTGGTGCGCTCCAACTCGCGGCTCTGGCGGGTGTCACCCAGGCGGTGCAGCGCGAACAGGGCGCCGACGCGGACCGATGCGTCGCGGTCGTCGCTCATCACCAGGAGCTGCTCCTTCGCCTGCGGCAGCCGCAGTTCCCCCGCCGCCAGCGCCGCGGCGAAGCGCACGACGGCGGAGTCGTCGCTCAGGTGCGCGGTGATCGGGTCGCCCGCCTCGGCGCCAAGCCCCTCCTTGGCCGCCTCGATCGCGTGGGCGCGGACGAGCGGGTCGGTGGAGCGGAGGGCGGTCGCGATCTCCTGCCGCGCCGCCTGCTGGAGGGCCGGGTCGATCGGCACGCTCTTGACGGCGGGGACCGCTGGGGGCGGCTTGGTCGGCTTGTTCCCCCGAATCACGTGCCCCCGACGCCCGCCGCACCCCGCGGCAAAAGCGACCAGCAGCAGGCAGGCGATCGGCAGGACCGGCAGAATGCGGTGTCGTGGGCTCATGCTCTTTTCATTATCGGACGAAGGCGCGCTTTGGCGACAGTCCGGCGGGGAACGGATCCGCGCGGTACAGCGCCGCGGCCAGCCCGACGTTCATCGCCAGCGCCAGCGCGACAATGTCCGCGTTCGGCTGGTGCTGGATCGGCAACACCTTGACGGTGATCCCCAGCACGTTCAGCCCGACGTTCGCCAGCGCGACCCACATCGCCGCCCGCGCCACGCCGGGCCGGCGGCGCAGCGGGATCATGACCAGCAGCACCAGCAGCAGCGGGCCGACCTGCCACAAGTTCTGGTTCCACTTGGGCGGAACGTGGCGGGTGAGGAACCACGTGTAGATCAGGATCAGTGACCCGACGCCGCCGATCACGCACCACGCCAGCGCGACCGTCCACGCGCCGCCCCGCAACCACCGGCTGGCGGCGCGGGCGCCGAAGGCGATGGCCGCGCCCAGCGCCACGCCGACGATCGCGTACGCCGCGAGCCGCCGCGGCGGCGCGGTCCGCTCGTGCAGCGTGCGGCTCGTGTGCAGCGTCCGCTCGCTGACGACCAGCGGCCGGCCGTCCACGCGCACCTGCCGCAGGCGCTCCATCAGCTTCACCGGCAGGAACGTCTCCTGCCACGCGTTGATCGGGCGGTCGATCCACGGGCCCTCGATGTACTGGAGGGCAAGGTCCACCGCCCAATCGTCCCGCACCAGCCGCCGGGTGTGCCAGCGGTAGGTCGTGCGGGTGGGAAGCGGCTCGAGCTGCTTGCGGATCTCCCCGCCGATCGCCCCGTCCAGCGCATCGCGCACGCGGGTCGAGCAATTGTCGACGTAATACTCGTAAGCGTAATGCTTGTTCTCCGGCAGGCGGTTGCGCTCCAGGGCGGCGATCAGTGCGTTGATCCGCGGCTGCGCGAGGCTCAGCTCCTGCACCACCACCGTACGGTCGGTGTCGATGTACGTCTGCACGATGCCCGGCGCATCGTACGCGTCCATCCAGTAGTCCAACCGCCCGGCCAGGAAGCGCAGCGGAAAGCCAGGGCCGAACTCGAACATGCCCCAGTTGTAAGCGGCGTCGGTCCCGCCCGCTCGGGCCTGCGGGTCGTGGACCCAGATCATGTTGTGACCGAACTTTTCCCACACCTCCTCGCCCGGACCAATGGTGACGACGTAGACGCGCGCGGCGGCGGAATCGGGCGCGGCGGGGGCGGACGTCGCGACCGCGGCGGCGGCGGCGGCGGCGCCCACGGCGCCGGCACGGGCGGCGAGCAGGAGCAGCAGCGCAGGGACAATGAAGCGGAAAGCGCGCGCGGAAAACGTCATCGAACCCTCAATCGTCGGCACAATCCCGGCCGCGCGTCAAGCGACCGCACAACGCGCGGATCAGCCGCCGCGCGTCCGATAAGCCGCCGCACGCGAGCCACGGGCGGCCGCGCGCCGATGACGACTGCATCGAACCCGCGAACCCACCATCCTCCGCGCCCACTCTGCGCAAGCGACTCTGGCTCGCGGGGCTGGCGCTGTTGTTGTTCATCGCCACGCTGGCGATCGGCAACGCCTTCGTGCCGGCGGAGAAGGCGGTGTCGCTGGAGTCAGCCGGCCACGATTTTCTCGCCTTCTACACCGCCGGAACCTTCCTGCGCGACGGGCGGGCGCACGAGCTGTACGACCTGGCGACGATTTCCACCTTCCAGCACGAGCTGGCCGCCCGCGAGGGAATCCGCCTCGGACGGACGGATCTCGCGCCCTACTGGAACCCACCGTTCTATGCCTGGACGTTCGTCCCCCTTTCGACGATGACCTATCGGGCCGCGTGGAGCGCGTGGCTGGCGGTCAACCTCGCGGCGGCGGCCGGCGCCGTCGTGTTGCTCGTGCGCATGCTGCCGGGCGACTGGCGGACGCGCGGGCTGGTCCCGCTGCTGCTCGTCACCTCGCTCCCGTTCATCGAAGCACTCGGTCACGGCCAGAACACCTGCACCTCGCTGCTGCTGCTGGCGGCGACCGTCACCCGTTGGCGTAGCGGGCGCACCTTCGCCGCCGGTGCCACCTGCGGGCTGCTCTTCTACAAGCCGCAGCTCGGCGCCGTTCTGGCGGCCGCGCTGGTGCTGACGGCTGGCCTGCGGCCGCTGTGCGGCCTGGCGGTCACGGGCGCGCTCCTACTCTCGGTCAACCTCCTCACCCTCCCCGGCACGCTGGACGACTTCCTCCACCGCCTCCCGGCCAACATCTCATTCATGCAGATCGACCGCCCGTACCTATGGGACCGCCACGTCACGCTCAAGGCGTTCTGGCGGCTGCTGATCCAAGGCTACGAGACGGGGGAAATGACGCTCCTCGCCCGCGCGCTCTGGCTCGCGACCGCCACTGCGCTGGCCGGTTCACTGGCGCTGATCCTCTGGAAGCTCCGCCGCGCGGGCGACGCGCTTTCGCGCGACCGCGCCATCGCGGCGACGATCGTCTGCATGCCGCTGCTCATGCCGTTCTACTTCGATTATGATCTGCTCCTGCTCGCCGCCCCCGCCGTGCTGGTGGCGCGCGAGCGGGCGAGCGGACAAGGCGTCGTCGGCGGCCGGCTGGTCGCGCTCTGGATCGTGCTGGCCGGCTGGCTGGTGGTGAACGGCGCGATCGCCAAGCTGACGCACGTGAACGGAACGGTGCTGTTGCTGATCGCCCTGGCGGCGGTGCTGCTGCGGCGGGCGTGGCGCGACGTCCGGCCCGCCCGGGCGGACGGACCGCCGGCGGGCGAAGGCGCTGACGAACCTCAGCCGCTCCGCCGGGCGGCGTAGCGCGGGCAGAGCACGGGTCAGGCTCCGCATGGTGCGGGCACGGCGCGGGCAAGCATCGGCGAGGACGAGCGCGCGGGAGAACGAAACGGATGAAGCTAAACTTCTGGCAGATCCTCGGACTGATCGTGTTGCTGATCGCGCTCTTCTTCATCGCCCGGCGCGAGTTGGGCGGCGGCGGCGGCGCGGGTGGCGGTGCAGGTGGTGGCGCGGGGGCGACGCCCGGACAATCGACCGCTCCCGCCGGTGCGCCGGCGGTCGACGCCCCGATGACCCCCGCCACCTCCGCCCCGGCGTCACCGTAGCCTCGCTGCCGCGTGCCCGACCTCTCACCCACCGCCGCCGCCCCCGATGATGCCGCCGGCGATGCCCCCTCCCTGCGCGGCGACCTCCTCAGCGCCTACGCCGCCACCCTGGCCCGCATCGGGTCGTGGGTCGTCGTCTCCGCCATCGTCTACCGTTACAGCGGACGGGCCGAGTTCGCCGTGCTCGCGCTGATCCGCGGCACGATCGGCATCCTGAACTACACGACCCTGGGCCTCTCCCCGGCGATGATCCGGATGCTCGCCGAGGCCAAGCGCGCGCGGCCCCCCGCAGCCGATGACGAGGTCACCTACTTCAACGCCAGCCGCGAGGGGCTCCAGTCGATGTACGCCAACGGGATGCTGATCGCGCTGATGTGCGGCGCGCTGGGGCTGGCGGTTTCCCTGGCGTACGCCTTGCGCTTCAACCACCTGTTCGGCGTTCCGCCACACCTGATCGAGCAGGCGCCGATCGTCGCCGCGCTGATGGGCTGCGGCACGGTCCTGCGGTTGATGGGCGACGCGCCGGGCGCGGTGCTGCAATCGCACCAGCGCATGGCGCGCGACAACCTGACCGTCGCCGCGGGCGAGGCGCTGTGGGGGCTGCACTGTTGCCTGATGCCGCTGTACGTACCCGAGGCGAGCCTGCTGAACCACATCGCGATGTCGTACCTGATCACGGGCGGCGCGGCGCTGGTGATCAGGGACCTGCTGGCGAGCAACGTGACCGGCTTCGCCCTGCCGCGCTGGCGGCTGATCGACGGCGCGACGCTCGCGCGGCTCCTCGCCTTCGGCTCGCTCGTCCTCTTCGCGCAGCTCGCCGATTACCTCTACGCCCCGACCGACTACATCCTGATCAACCGCCTGCTCGGCTGGGACCAGGTGGCGGTCTACACGCCGGCGATGCAGATCGACTCCGGGCTGCTGCTGCTGGTCACCGGCCTGTCGAGCGTGATCCTGCCGCGCACGGCCCTGGCGCACACCGCCGGCGACCGGGAGCGCGTGCGGCGGTACTACGTCGTCGGCACCCTGGCCAGCGGCTTCCTGCTCGCCTTGGCCGCCCTGGCGGTCTACCTGGCGTCGCCGCTGATCTTCCGCCTCTGGCTCGGCGACCCGATGCGCCCGACGCAGGCGATCCTCCCGCTGGTGCTGCTCCACACCGTCGTCGGCGGCTCCGGCGCCGTCGGCCGATCCATCCTGCTGGGGATGGGCAAGGTCCGGGCGTTCACCATCGCGGTCCTGATCGCCGGGGTGGCGAACGTGGCGCTGAGCTACGCCTTCGTGCGCTACCTCGATCTCGGGCTCAAGGGGATCGTCTACGGCACGGTGATCGTCGTCATCGCCCGCGCGGGCATCTGGACGCCGTGGTACGTGCTGCGAACGCTGCGGGCAGACGACGTGCAATTGCGTGGGGGATTGCGTGGGGGATTGCGCGGGGGATTGCCTGGGGACCGATGAGCCGGCCCAGTCATCCGACCCGCTCCAGCGGCGCGGCTGCGCCGGCGGTCACCTCTGCCCTTCCGTCGCCGCTAGCGGCCCAGCCACGCCGGATCCAGGCGATCTGCAAGGGATGAAGCAACAGTGCGGCGGGCGCGGTATCGCTTTGCGCGAACGCCGCGGCGAGCGACTCGTCCAGCAGCGGCAGTGAAAAGTGACTCGGCGCACTGAACTCGATGCCGATGGGACGGCCGTCCTGCGAATAATCGATCACCACTCCCGCGGCGCGGCGAACGACGCGGCAACTGCGGTCGCCCGGACGGCGCGGGAGGTACAGGTAGGCCGCCTCCAGCTTTCCGGCGTGGTAGGCGAGCTTGAGGGTCGCGCTTTGAGTCATGTTCGCCAGTCTGGAATGGGGCCGGTCCAGTACGCCGTGATCACGCGCAGTCGCTCGCGCTCCACCTGAGGCTCGACGACCACCTCCCACGTCCGGCCTCCGTGGCGCGTGACGATCAGGAAACGCCCCGGCTCCAGCGCGGGCTCATAGGCGGTCGCCTCTGCGAGCATCTCCCGCAGGTCCACCTCGTTGAAGAAGCGGTCGCTCATCCGCTCCGCGAGGTGCGGAGAAGAGAGGTCAAGTTCCCAACGCCACCACGCGGGCCATTGCGGCATCTCTGCCGCAGATTATACCCGGCTCTGCAAAATCGAACGCGGCGGCGCCGGACGCCCGCGGCAACCGGGGCGGAGCAAGCGATCCTCCCGGCGAGCCCGCGGAAGCCCGCGGGAGCCCGCGGGAGCGGCCAATTCGGGCTCGACCGTTTCGATTCCCGCGAAATTGACAGCATTTTCGGCCACTTCTATACTCCCCCCCTCGCACGCGCGGCAGCCCGTTCCGCTGCCACCCTTGAAGCGAAAGCACTCTTACGCACCCAACGGAGTCCCGATCATGCCGGTCATGACCAAGTCCAAGCCGCAAGCCAAGGCCAAGTCCAACGCCTCTCCCGCCGCCCGCAACGGCGGCGGCGCCGCTACCAAAACCGTCAAGCGCGTCTACTTCTTCGGCAACGGCAAGGCCGAGGGGAACGCCAACATGAAGGACCTGCTCGGCGGCAAGGGGGCGAACCTGGCGGACATGACGCTGGTCCCGCTGCCGGTCCCGCCCGGCTTCACCATCACCACCGACACCTGCGGCGACTACAACGACGCCGGCCAGAAGCTCCCGCGCGGGCTGATGGAAGAGGTGCGCAGCCACGTCGCCCGGGTCGAGAAGGCCACCGGCAAGAAGTTCGGCGACGCGCGCAACCCGCTGCTGGTCGCCGCCCGCTCGGGCGCCAAGTTCTCCATGCCCGGCATGATGGACACGGTGCTCAACATCGGCATGAACGACGCCGTCGTCGAAGGGCTGGCCCGCCTGAGCAACAACGAGCGCTTCGCCTACGACAGCTATCGCCGGCTGATCAACATGTTCGGCGACACCGTGATGGGCGTCGACCACCACCACTTCGAGCACGAGCTGTCGGCGGTCAAGCAGGACCGCGGCGTCGAGCTCGACACCGACCTGGACGTCGAGGCGCTCAAGGAGGTCGTGCAGCGCTACAAGGAGGTCTACGAGAAGCACGTCGGCTCGCCGTTCCCGGAAGATCCGTTCGTCCAGCTCGAGGCGGCGATCGAGGCGGTCTTCAAGAGCTGGATGGGCGACCGCGCCATCCGCTACCGCGAGCTGAACGACATCCGCGGCGTGCGCGGCACCGCCGTCAACGTCCAGTCGATGGTCTTCGGCAACATGGGCGACGACTCGGCGACCGGCGTCGCCTTCACCCGCGACCCCTCGACCGGCGAGAACAAGTTTTATGGCGAGTTCCTGGTCAACGCCCAGGGTGAAGACGTGGTGGCCGGCATCCGCACGCCTCTCGATTGCAACACCGAGATGGGCAAGTGGTCCAAGAAGAGCTGGCGCGAGCTGCTGGAGGTGAAGAACATCCTGGAGAAGCGCTACAAGGACGTGCAGGACTTCGAGTTCACCATCGAGAAGGGCAAGCTGTACATGCTCCAGACCCGCAACGGCAAGCGGACCGCGCAGGCGGCCGTCAAGATCGCCGTCGACATGGTCAAGGAGAAGCTGATCGACGAGCGCACCGCCATCCTCCGCGTCGACCCGGCGTCGCTCGACCAGTTGCTGCACCCGACGTTCAACCCCAAGGCGGACAAGAACGTCATCGCCAAGGGCCTGCCCGCCTCGCCCGGCGCGGCGGTCGGCAAGCTGGCGTTCACGGCTGAAGAGGCCGAGCAGCGCGTCGCCGCGGGCGAGAAGATCATCCTCGTCCGCCGCGAGACCGAGCCGGCGGACATCGGCGGCATGCACGTCTCCGAGGGCATCCTCACCAGCACCGGCGGCATGACCAGCCACGCCGCGGTCGTCGCCCGCGGCATGGGCACCCCCTGCGTCGCCGGCGCGGGCGCCCTGCACATCGACGCGGCCAAGAAGCAGCTCAGCGTCAACGGCAAGACCTATGGCCCCAACGACTGGCTCAGCCTCGACGGCGGCGTCGGCGAAGTCTACGAGGGTCAGGTGCCCACGCAGGAAGCTTCCCTCGCCGGCGCGTTCCGCCAGATCATGATGTGGGCCGACAAGTACCGCACCCTCAAGGTCCGCACCAACGCCGACACCCCGCACGACGCCGAGGTCGCGCGGAACTTCGGCGCCGAAGGGATCGGCCTGACGCGCACGGAGCACATGTTCTTCGACCCCCAGCGCATCCACAACATGCGCGAGATGATCCTCGCCAGCGACACCGAGGGCCGCCGCAAGGCGCTGGAAAAGCTCCTGCCGTACCAGCGCGAGGATTTCCTGGGCATCTTCAAGGCGATGAAGGGACTGCCGGTCACCATCCGCCTGCTCGACCCGCCGCTGCACGAGTTCCTCCCCCACAACGACAAGGACCAGGCGGAGCTGGCCAAGTCGCTGGGCATGAGCCTGCAGGACGTGAAGAACCGCGTGCAGCAGTTGCACGAGGCCAACCCGATGCTCGGCCACCGCGGCGACCGCCTGGCCATCACCTATCCCGAGATCCTCGAGATGCAGGTCCGCGCCATCATCGAGGCCGCGGTTGAAGCCAAGAAGCAGCGCATCGAGGTCCTGCCCGAGATCATGATCCCGCTGGCCGGCACCAAGGCGGAGCTGGACTACCTGAAGAAGGTGACCGTGCAGACCGCCGAGGCGGTCTTCGCCGAGAAGAAGGCGCGGGTCAACTATCTCTACGGCACGATGATCGAGGTGCCCCGCGCCGCCATCACCGCCGACGAGCTGGCCGAGACCGCCGAGTTCTTCAGCTTCGGCACCAACGACCTGACGCAGATGACCTTCGGCTACAGCCGCGACGACGCCGGCGTCTTTTTGCCCGAGTACATCAAGAAGGAGATCCTCGAGCGCGACCCGTTCCAGTCGCTGGACATCGGCGGCGTGGGCAAGCTGGTCCGCATGGGCGTCGAGCTGGGCCGCCGCACCAACCCCACCCTCAAGTGCGGCATCTGCGGCGAGCACGGCGGCGACCCCAAGTCCGTCGAGTTCTGCCACACCGTCGGCCTCGACTACGTCTCCTGCTCCCCCTTCCGCGTCCCCATCGCCAGACTGGCCGCAGCGCATGCCGCCATCAAGGACAGCGCCGGGGCGAAGGCGAACGGGAAGGCGAAGAAGAAGTAAGTGGCTAGTGGCCAGTGGCTAGTGGCCAGTGGTCAGTGTTGAAAGCGAAGCGGCGGCGGCGGGCGCATCATCAGCGTCCGCCGCCGTTGTGTTTTTGGGGATCGGAAGCGGGTAACGAATAGCTAATGTCGAATGTCGAATGTCGAATGCCGAATGCCGAATGCCGAATGCCGAATGCCGAAACAATACCGAATAACGGAATAGGGAATGATCAAAACGGGATGCTCTCGCTCTCCCGCGTTTCCATCATTTCTTCACTCGCTATTCAATATTGTTTCGACATTCGACATTTGCTATTCGACATTCCCCGCCCGACCTTCCCTATTCGACATTCCCACTCTGCGGCACCGGCATCGTTGCCGGGCCGAGGACGTTGACGTTCAGAGGTCGCAACGCGTGCGACGGACGCGGGGCGGGTAGACTGCGGGGCGTTCTGCTACGGTCGCATCGTACCGAGGGGTGAGGTCTTGGGTCAGACGCCGTTCCCGCCGGCCGAGAGGCGGTCGCCGTTCCCGCGTAGATCGCCGGCCGCGGGCGGGCGAGTCGCTGCGGGAGGCGGCGGTCGGCCTGTTCTTCGACCGGTTCCTCCTCTACCTCATGGCCGCGCCAGCACGATGGTGGTGGTGGCCCTGCGTCAAATGGTTTGAGGTCCCGACGGGGCGCACGCTGGTCGCCCTGGACCGCGTTCGCCCTGGTGCTGGCGGGGATCACGACGTGGCGGTGGTTTCGCATCCGTGGCGCAGCTCGGGCCGCTCGTGCAGGGCATCCGCGGCGAGCGCGAGGTCGGGCGGAGGCTCGAAGATTTGCGGGCGCTGGGGTGCGTCCCGTTCCCGCCCGGGGAGGAGTTCAACGTGGATCACGCGCTGGTCGGGCCGGGCGGGATGTTCGCGATCGAGACCAAGACGATCTCGAAGCGGGCGTCCCCGGGCACGGGCGGGGGCGGGGGCGCGGGCGGGCGCGGGCGGCCGGGGGCGCGGGCGGGCGCGGGC
>DASQDR010000112.1:0-7983 GCA_035634055.1 Tepidisphaeraceae bacterium
CCGACACATCGATCTCGGGCCGCGCTCCCCGCGCGGCCCGAGATCTTTTTTTGCGCGCCGCCTCGCCGTCGCGGCGGCTGTGATTCCCGTCGATGCCGGCAGCACCTCGCGCCCCGCGAGCAATGCGTCCCTCGCGCCGACGAGAAGACGTCGCGCGACCCGGGCTCGCTCGCGACGCGGCGAGCGAGCCCGGGCCGACGCTCGTCAAGCTACGTACCGCACCATCAGCACGAAATGGCACGTGCTGCCGACCAGCACCAGCGTGTGCCACAGGTCGTGGGCGGAGAACTTGCCGGGCCAGGGGTGCGGGCGGTCGAAGACGTAGATGGCGGCGCCGACGCTGTAGGCGATCCCGCCCGCCGCCAGCCACGCCACCGCCCCTGCGGGCAGCTTCGCCCACGCCGGCGGCACCAGCGCCACCAGCCACCCCATGACCAGGTACATCAGCGGGCGAAGCCGCTCGGAGCGCCCGGGCCGCAGCGTCACCAGCAGGATCCCGACCGCCGCCAGCGTCCACTCCGTCGCCAGCAAAGACCATCCCCACGGCCCGCGCAGGTTGACCAGGCAGAGCGGCGTGTAGGTCCCGGCGATGAGCAGGAAGATCGCCGCAAAGTCGAAGCGGTCCAGCCGCTGCTCCGCCTCCGCTGAGCAGTGCAGGGAGTGCGCCAGCGCGCTGGCGGTATAGAGCAGCACCAGGCTCGAGCCGTACAGCGCGAAGCTCACCAGGTGCAGCGGCCGCCCCTCCGCCAGCACCAGCAGCGCGACCAGCCCCGCCACCGACAGCGCCGCCCCCACCCAGTGCGACAGGCCGCAGTACGGGTCCTTGATGAGCCGGCGGATCCCGGCAAGCTCCTGGTGCATCGCCGGCCCACATTATCGGCGGGGCGGGCGAATGAGAAACGACGGGAGTTATAATCCCCGCGCCGCCCCGCCGCGCGGTACAGGGGCGAGCGACGATGAGCGAAACGACCCAAACCGTCAGCGTCCGGTGCAACCACTGCGGCGCGCCGCTCCAGGTGGGCGGCGCGGCACGCTTCCTCACGTGCTCGCACTGCGGCTCGCAGCTCGAGGTGAAGCACGCCGGGGGCGCGGTCTACACCGAGGTCCTCCAGGCGATCGATCAGCGCACCGAGCGGATCGAGCGCGACGTGGCGCACCTCAAGCGGCAGAACGCCGTCGAGCAGCTCGACCGCGAGTGGGACATGCGCCGCCAGGACCTGCTGGTAGCGAACAAGGACGGCTCGCGCACCGTTCCGTCCTCGGTCGGCGGCGTGGTGGGCGGCGTCGTCGCGGTCATCTTTGGGATTGCCTGGATGTCGATCACGGCCGGGATTGGCGCGCCGGCGATCTTCCCGCTGTTCGGCCTGCTCTTTATCGGGGCGGGGCTGTTCGGCGCGATCTCGCAGGTGGGCAAGGCGAGCGCGTACGAACAGGAGGAAGCCGACTACCGCCAGCGCCGCGCGGCGCTGCTGCGCCAGGACGAGGCGGCCGGCCCGCTGCGGTAGCTGCCTCGGCTCCGGATCACCGGCTGCGATGATCGGATTTGCCGATCGGCTTCATCCGCCTGACGCGCGCGCGACTGTTCCGCACTCCGGGCAGCGGTCCGGTGAGCCGCGCAGGTCATAGCCGCACGACGCGCACAGGCCCGCGCGACTGCGGCGGCGGAACCGCCCGGCGCGGCGCCAGGCGGCGAGTGAGAGGCCGCTCAACATCCCAGCCAGCGCCGTCGGCAGCCACAGGTCGATACGGATCCACGCCTGCATGGTCTGGTACGGGCCGAACCCGCCGGTCAGCTCGCGCGGCGCGCGCCATGAGAGCCCCCACCGCTCCAGCGCCCGAGGCCCGTCGCCGAAGCCGGGGCCGATGTCGATCTGCGGGAGGACCAGCGGCGATCGCCCCCACTCGACGCCCGCCGGATCGGTGCGGTCCAGTGCGAACGGCACGTCGCTGATGAAGTTGCCCGTGAATGCCACCTGCGTCTGATGCTCGTGCGCGACGATGAAGGATCCGCGCAGAAGCTGGAGCCGCAGCTTCGTCCAGTCGTCCTCGGTCGCCGACAGGTTCCATCGCGTGCGCGTCAACTCGATTGGCCGTCGGTAGCTCTCGACCCACCCGCCGGCCAGGACGAGAGTCACGAGCAGCGACCCCGCCACCGCGAGCCGAGCGAGCCACAAGAACATCGCGCGCCGGATTGACATGCGGACCAAATCGTACGCGCCCGCCCGGGCCGATCGTCGCGCCAACGCGGCGCAGCGTGAGCGGTGTCACGGTCCCTGTACCCTCATTCGCGGCACAGTCGCCAGATCCTTCCCGCCTTGACGCGTAAATCTCGCTCTTGCCTCGGATTGCGGCGCGTTGGCTGTTGGTCGCGCGCGGGCGCGGCCGGTAGATTCGACCGCGGTTCAAGTCGTCGCCGTTCCCACGCTGAGGGAGAGCATGCGTCCACGTCATCCCGCCGCTAGCGTCGAATCTCTGGAGTCCCGCCGCCTGCTCGCCGCGTCGCTGGCGGCGGACGGCACGCTCAACGTCACCGGCACCGCCGGCAACGACGTCATCGCTGTCGCCCTCGACGGCGTGAAGCAGCAGATCAAGGTCGTCGAAGGGACCAAGATCACCTGGTTCAAGGCGACCCTGGTCAAGAAGATCAGCGCCATGCTCGGCACCGGCGCCGACAAGTACGACGGCACCCACGCCAGCCGGCCCCAGACCGTGGACGGTGAGGCGGGCAACGACACGATCATCGGTGGCACGTCGGCGGACAACCTGATCGGCGGGCTCGATAACGACAGCGTCACCGGCAACGACGGCGACGACAGCCTCTCCGGCAGCGGCGGGCGCGACTCGCTAGACGGCGGGCTCGGGAAGGACCGCATCGACGGCGGGTCGGGCAACGACACCCTCCGCGGCGGCGCCCACGACGACCGCATGTTCGGCGGCGCCGGCAGCGACATCTACTACGGCGACGGCGGCAACGACACCTTCTACTCCGGCGGCATGTACAACGACTCGCTCTACGGCGGCTCCGGCACCGATAGCGCCTACGCCGACAGCGGCGACGTGCTGGAGTCGGTCGAGGTCCGCCTGACCAACCCGCCATCGTAGCCGGCCCGTTGGCTACTCCGCCCCGCACACAGCAGAGAACGATCCCGGCCGGCCCACCCTCTCGGCGCTGGTCGGGATCGTCTCGTTCTCCGAGCCCATCGGACGACGCCGGCGCGGGGCACGCAGGGCCGGCCGCGACCTGAGCGCCTATGACTTCTGGGTGGTGAGTAGGGCCGGGATCCGAATTCCCTCAATGTCGCCCGCACCCCGTTGGCGACGTTGCAATGGCGGCAGGTCGAACCCCCGCTGGCGTTAAGCGTAGTAACGGCAACGGCTTGTCACAATTCCCTGGAGAGGGTGTCCCGGGCCCGATTGAATCTCGACTTTTGCGGGCTCGCCGGCAACAATATCGGACCGGTTGCCCATTCGGGCGGCCGGAACGCCACGCATCGATTTTTACCTGCACGAAGTGACGCTCAGCATCACCCTTGAACAACCGGAGAAGAAGCTGGCCCTGTTCGGGTCCGCCGATCGTTACCTGCGCATGATTCGGGATACCTTCGGGGTCCAGGTCGTCAGCCGCGAGGACGAGCTGAAGATCTCCGGCGAGAAGGACCAGGTCTCCAAGGCGGCGGCGGTGCTCGAGCAGATGCAGAAGAAGCTCCGCCGGCAGGACTGGCTGAGCGTGGAGGACGTCGGCAACGCCATTGGCCGCGCCGCCCACGAGGAGCAGGCGCGGACCGAGGGGGAGATCGACGTCTACGCCAAGGGGCACGCCGTCAAGCCCAAGACCGAGGGGCAAAAGCGGTACGTCGAGACGATGTTCCAGAACGACCTGACGTTCTGCGTCGGCCCGGCGGGAACCGGCAAGACCTACCTCGCCGTCGCCGCCGCCGCCAGCTTGCTGAAGCACGGCAAGGCGCGGCGGCTGGTGCTGGCGCGGCCGGCGGTCGAGGCGGGCGAGCGGCTGGGGTTCCTCCCCGGCGACCTCCAGGCAAAGGTCAACCCGTACCTGCGCCCGCTGTTCGACGCCCTGCACGACATGATGGACTTCGAGCAGGTCCGCCGGTTCATGACCAATGACGTGATCGAGGTCATCCCGCTGGCGTTCATGCGCGGGCGGACGCTCAACGACGCGGTGATCATCCTGGACGAGGCGCAGAACACCACGCCCGCGCAAATGCTGATGTTTTTGACGCGCCTCGGGCACGACAGCAAGATGATCGTGACCGGCGACGCCACGCAGGTCGACCTGCCGGAGGGGCAGGAGAGCGGGCTGGTCGATGCCCTTGGCAAGCTGCGCGGCGTGAAGGGGATCGGGGTGGTCGAACTGGAGCGCGGCGACATCGTGCGGCACCGGTTGGTGCAGAACATCGTCAACGCGTACGAGCGGCGGTAGCCGACGCTCGGACGACGAGGGTTCACCGGGCAGAACTCGACCCGGTGATCATGAGCTTTATGTTTCGCTGGTCGCGTAAGAGCGGCTTTAGACGAGAGCAGATCCGCAAGGAACGCCCCGACACGGTCAGCCGCCGGTGGGAGCGTCTCCGCGACGACGGGGTCCTGGTCTCGCTTCAGATCGCAGTCGGCTTCTTCCTCCTCGCCTCCGGCATCCTGATGCTGCGCGAGGACGTGGTCCCCTACCGCCCGGGGCAGTACGCCCACCACGACATCGTCTCGCGCGTCGACTTCACCTACATGGACCAGCAGAAGCTGGCCAGCGCGCAGCAGAAGGCGCGGGACGACGCGCCGCACGTGTTCAGCGAGGTGGCCGACGCCTGGAAGCCGCTGGAGGAAAAGCTGCTGGCGCTGCCCGACCGCGTCGGCGCCGCCGAGAGCGTCGAGGCCCTGCCGCCGGAGCTGCGCAAGCTGCTCGACCTGGGGTCCTTCACCACGCTGAAGCAGGCGCGCGTGGACCGGGCGAACTACAACAAACTGGTCAAGGCGTACATCGCGTCGCTGCGCCGGTTCGATCCGGCCAAGCCGGAAACGGCGCTGGCGATCCTGACGGACGAAGCCCGGCAGAACGAGGTCGACACCAACAGCGAGATCCAGCTCCGCACCCTTGACGCCAACGGCGTGCCGGTGACGGCGTCGCTCAAGGCGGACCTCACCTACACCCCGCGCATGACCGCCGAGCTTGAGAAGCGCATCGAGCGCCTCGCCGGCGCGTTCGAGCTGGTGCTCCAGCCGAAGATCATCGACCTGACGCTCAAGTCGCTCCGCCCGACGTTCGCCTACGACGAGGGGGCAACGGTCGAGGCCAAGAATTATGCCGGCAACCAGGTCCAGCGCTCGCAGGGGCAGGTTGCTTATCAGAAGAACCGCCCGCTGGTGCGCCAGGGGAACGAGATCACCGACGCGCACTGGCAACTGCTCCGCAAGGAGCACGAGGCGTTCGTGCAGACGCTGGACAAGCACGGGCTGGCGAGCCGGCTGGGGCTCGTGGGGTTCGTCGCGATCATCACGGTGGTGCTGTCGGCTTACGTGTGGCGGTACCAGCAGAAGATCGTCCGCAAGCACGCCCGCGCCGCCGCCATCGTCGGGCTGCTGATCTCGATGCTGTTCGTGGCGCAGCTCGCCGGAATCAGCAGCAGCCCGCTCTTCTTCTTCGCCGTCGCGCCGACCATCCTGGTGGCGATGATCCTGGCGATCGCGTACGACCAGCGCTTTGCCATGGGCGTGGCCACGCTGCACGCGGTGCTGGTGACGGTGGCGCTGGGGCAGGGGCTGGGGTTCTTCGTGATCCTGTTCGCCGGCGTGATGACCTGCTGCCACCTGCTGGACGACATCCGGACGCGGAGCAAGTTGATCGAGGTGGGCGGCGCGACCGCCCTGGCGATGATGGCCGCCACCGCCGCGGCCGGGCTGGTCAACATGGACCCGCTGCCGTTCATCGGGAAGAACTGCCTGTACACCGGCGCCGCCGGTATCGCCGTCGGATTCGTGGTGCTCGGGATCCTGCCGTTCATCGAGCGCGCGTTCCGCATCACCACGAGCATGACGCTGCTGGAGCTGGCCGACGCCAGCACGCCGCTGCTTCGCCGCCTGTCGGTCGAGGCGCCCGGCACCTACAACCACAGCCTTCAGGTGGCGACCATCGCCGAGGCGTGCGCCGAGGCGATCGGCGTCAACTCGCTGCTCTGCCGGGTCGCCGCCTACTACCACGACGTCGGGAAGATCAACAAGCCGGACTACTTCTGCGAGAACCAGGGCGGCGGCGTGAACCGCCACATGAACCTGTCGCCGAGCGTCTCGCTGCTGATCATCATCGGCCACGTGAAGGACGGCATCGAGCTGGCGCGCGAGTACAACCTGCCGACCAGCATCTTCCCGTTCATCCAGCAGCACCACGGCACGACGCTGGTGGAGTTCTTCTACTACCAGGCGTGCACGAAGAAGGACCGCACCGACGCCGACGGCCCGGCCGTCAGCGAGGTGCAGTACCGCTACCCGGGCCCCAAGCCGCGCACGAAGGAGATCGCGATCGTGATGATCGCCGACGCTGTCGAGAGCGCCACGCGCGCGATGCAGGACCCCAGCGCCAGCCGGATCGAGGCGCTGGTGCACGACATCGTGATGAAGCGGCTGCTCGACGGGCAGTTCGACGACTGCGACCTGAACATGCGCGAGCTGGCGCAGGTCGAGCGCACGTGCGTGAAGAGCCTGCTGTCGATCTACCACGGGCGGATCGCTTACCCGTCGAGCGCGCAGCTCCAGCAGAGCAGCGCGGCGGCGACGCACACCGGCGCGCACGCCGCCGCCCCCGTCGCGGCGAAGACCGCGTGAGGCTTGCCGTCACCGCGGAGGTCGGGCGCCCGCTCGTGCCGTTCGTGCAAAAGCACCTCAAGCGCGCCTTCGCCGCGATCAAGCGCGGCGCCGCTGGCACGCGAAGGCCCGCAACGAACGCCGCCGCCCTGCGCGACGTTCACGTGCTGCTCGTCGGCGACGCCCGCATGAGCGACCTGCACGTCCAGTTCATGAACGTCGAGGGGCCCACGGACGTGCTCACCTTCCCGATTGACGAAGACCAGCGGGGCCAGGTGTTATCCGGAGAAGTCTACGTCTGCGTGCCCGAGGCCCGGCGGGCGGCGGGCGAGCGTAAGATCAGCCCCGAGCACGAGGTGCTGCTGTACGCCCTCCACGGGTTGTTGCACTTGCTGGGGTACGACGATAGAACCGACCGCGACTTTCGCACGATGCATCGCACCGAAGATGTCATCCTGACCTCGCTTGGCCTCGGCCCGGTCTTTGCGGCTCCGCCCGCCATGACAGCCCCCCCGCAAGGTAGCGCGCAACGCGCGAGCAAGCGGCCGCTTCGGCCTCGCGCCGCCGCCCCGCGGCGCGGCGGCGGGCGGCGCGACAGCGGGCGGCGGGGCTCGAAAGGGGCGCGATCGTGAACGCCTGGTTCCTGGTCGCTGGCATCGCTTTGGCGGCGGCGATGACGCTGTTCTTTTCCACCCTCACCTACTCGCTGCGCGACTTCTCGCGCGCCAAGCTGACCAACCTGCTCGAGCGCGCCAACCTCAGCCGCTACGCCGGGTCCACCGTCGAGAACGCGTCGGACCTCATCTTCGTCACCGCCGTCGGCCGCCTTTTCGCCAACATCCTGGCGCTGATCGGCGTGCTGCGGCTGCTGCACGACACCGCCTTCTCCCTCGGCGCGCAATACCTGCTGGCGGTGCTGATCACCGCGGCGATCCACCTGATGTTCAGCGTGACCATCCCGCACGTGATCGCGCGCCACGCCGCCGAGCCGGTCATCGCGACCTTCATCCGCTTCCTGCACGGGCTGCGTCTGGCGATGCTGCCGGTGACGAAGTTGATGCACGCCGCCGATTTCCTCGTCGCCAAGGCTGCCACCAACGCCGGCGACGACGAGGACCGCGAGGAAAAGCTCGAGCACGAGGTGGAGCAGGAGATCCTCTCGGCCGTCGAGGA
>DASQDR010000113.1:0-19332 GCA_035634055.1 Tepidisphaeraceae bacterium
CGGCGGCGGGCGACGCGGCGGCGGACATCGTGCCGCCGCCGCCGGCGCCGGCCAAATCCCCCGCGATCGGCCGCGCCAGCGCGACGGCGAGCAGCGCGACGGCCGCCATGCGCACCGCCAGCAGCGCCGCCTCGCGCAGCCGCCCGACGTAAGGCCGCCGCGCCCGCGGCGCGCCGTCCAGGAACATCATCGCGCCCCACTCCACGGTCCGATAGCGCGCACGGCTGAGCAGGTGGATCACCAGCGGCACCACCGCCCCCCCGAGCCCCGCGAGCATGATGACGTTTTCGAACATCGCGCGCGTGTCTTGATCTTTGGCCCGGCTCGGCGCGGCCACGGCGGGGCCGCGCTCGCGCCGCGATCAGGCTTGCCCTCGGCGGTGCTGGAGGAACCCGACCAGCGCCTGGTCGATCGGGCGGGACGTCGGGAACGTGTGCAGCTCGGCGCGCATGGCCTTGCACGCGTCGGCCAAGGCGCGGCGGTGCTGCTCGAATCGCTCGAGGTACTTCTGCCGCACCACCGCCGGCTCGCACAAGCGGGCCGCCTCGCCCTCCAGGCCGCGCAGGCGGGTCCAGCTCTGGAACGGGAAGGTCAGCTCATCGTCGTCCAACACGCGCAGCAGCACGACCTCGTGCCGGGCGTGCCGCAGGCGGGCGAGCGATGCCTTAAGGCCCGCGACGTCGCAGAACCGGTCGGAGACGACGACGACGAGCGACCGCCGCCCGAGCCGGTCGGCGGCGTCGCCCAGGGCGCCCGGCGCGTCGGCCGCGCCGCTCGCGGTGGTGCGTTCCAGCACGTCGATCACCCGCGCGAGCTGTGGCTGCCCGGCGCGCGGCGCGACCCACTGGTCCAGCCGCGGGCCGAACGTCGCGACGCCGACGCTCTCGCCCTGGCCGAGCATCAGGTACGCCAGCGACGCGACGATCTTCGACGCGTAGTCGAACTTGCGCTCCCCCCCGCCGTCGTTCCGTCGCTTGGTGGTCTGGTCGCTGCGCCCGCGGTAGGCCATCGACCCGCTGCGGTCGAGCAGCAGCGCGCAGCGGAGGTTGGTCTCCTCATCGTACTGCCGCACGTATGGCCGATCGGTGCGGGCGAGCACCCGCCAGTCGAGTCGCCGCGGCTCGTCGCCGGCGACGTAGGGGCGGTGCTGGCGGAACTCCACGCTCGCGCCGCGCACGGGGCTGCGGTACTGGCCGACGGTGGTCCCCTCGACCACGCTGCGCGCCGACAGTTGCAGCGCGTTGAGCCGCTCGATCAGCGACGGGTCGAGGTAGCGGGTGACGAGGCTCACGATGGCTTCCCGGTTCGGCGCGCGGGCGATGGATCAGTCGGTCGCAACATACCAGGCGATGGCGACGGCGGCCGCGACGCCCAGCAGCAGCACCACCGCCGCTGCGATGATAGCGCGCAAGCGGATCGCGTCACGCAAGCCATGGCGGCTCCCGTCCTCGGCATCGCCGCCGCCGTCACCGCCGTCGTCACCGCTGCCGGGTGACGGCGATCCCGCCGGCAGGCCGAGGCGCTCGAACATGGCAGTGACGTCGTCCCGGTCCGCCCGCGGGTCGTCGTACAGCAGCGGGCTGACGTGCGTCAGGCGGACGGCGCCGCGGCCATCAACGATCACGTTCCGCTCGTGGATCCCCCCGTGCGCGATTCCCGCCGCGTGGAGCGACTCCACCGCCAGCATCACCTCCGCCCGCAGCGCCGCCAGCCCGCGCGCGTCCGCCGAGTTAGCGACGTCTTGCAGCGTGCGCCCATCGACGAACTGCCACACCAGCGCCGGCCGGCCGTCCGCGCCGCGCTCCACGCCGTGCAGGTTCGCCACCGCCGGCACCGGCAGCTCGCGCACCCGCTCCAGTCGCAGGCGAATGCTCGGGTGCAGCTCGCCGTCGAGCAGGCAATCGTCGTCCATCGGCTTTAAAACCAATTTAGCCACCGATGGGGCGCCGATGAACACCAATGTAGGAGGAGAGGATGAAGGCGGAAGGGTGAAGGATGAAGGGCAAGCCTGCTCTTGCCTGTCCTGATTCATCCTTCGTTCTTCATCCGTCATCCTTGCCTCTAATCGGTGTTCATCGGTGCCCCATCGGTGGCCGAGCCGACGAATTCATAGCAACCGTTCCCCGCGCCCGCGCGGGACGAGGGTGAGAATCTTCTCGATGATCTGATCGACGGTGACGCCCTCGGCCTCGGCATTGAAACTGGGCACGAGTCGGTGCCGCAGGACCGGGGCGGCGGCCGCCTCGACGTCCTCCATCATCGCGTGCAGCCGCCCGAGCAGCAGCGCGCGGGCCTTGGCGGCGAGGATGAGGAACTGCCCGGCGCGCGGCCCGGCGCCCCACTGGAGCCAGTGGCGGACGAAGTCGCTCGCGCCCGGCTCGTTCGGGCGCGTGGCGCGCACCAGCGCCAGCGCGAAATCGTACACGTGGTCGCCCACCGGCACACGGCGGACCAGTTGCTGGAGCCGCAGGATCTGACCCGCCGACAGCACGCGCGCCACCTCCGGCTCGGCGTCGCCGGTGGTGCGCTTCAGCACCTCGAGCTCCTCCGCCGCTTCGGGGTAGCCCACCGTGACCATGAACATGAAGCGGTCGAGCTGCGCCTCGGGCAGCGGGTAGGTGCCCTCCTGCTCGATCGGGTTTTGCGTCGCCAGGACGAAGAACGGGTCGGGCAGGTCGAACGTGTGCGCCCCGGCCGTCACCTGCCGCTCCTGCATTGCCTGCAACAGGGCCGCCTGCGTCTTCGGCGGCGTGCGGTTGATCTCGTCGGCCAGGATCAGGTTGGCGAAGACCGGGCCCCTGAAGAACTCGAACCGCCGGCGGTTGGTCTCGGCGTCCTCCTGGAGCACGTCGGTGCCGGTGATGTCCGAGGGCATCAGGTCCGGCGTGAACTGGATCCGGCGGAAGGAAAGGTCCAGCGCGCGCGCCAGCGTCGCGACCAGCAGCGTCTTGGCCAGCCCCGGCACACCCTGCACCAGGCAGTGCCCGCGGGCGAACAGGGCGATGAGGATCTCGTCGATCACCCGCCGCTGGCCGACGATCACCTTCGACAGCTCGGCCTGGAGCGCCGCGTACGCGCGGGCCATCTCGCGCGCGGAATCCAAGTCGGAAACCGCCGCGGGCGCGGCGCCGGGCGGCGGCAAGTCGGACTCGCTGACAGACATCTCACCTGACAAGATTACCGGCAGACGCCGCCAAGGCACACCGCGCGGCGGCGCGGTGGAACCGCACCAATCGAAATGTTTCGCCGCACAAGCGATATTTGCTGAAACTCCGGCGGGCGCGTCGGCCACTGTTGCCGCGGGGGCCGGCGCAGGCGTTAAACTTTGCGCGGGCTGCCACGCCGCCATAGCGGCTCGGCGGGAATGGGGGCCGCACGTGGGAGTTTGCCACATTCTTTGCAGGAGGAACCGCCGTGCCCACGCTCCCCGCCGTCACCCGCCACCGCTCCGCCCTTCACCGTTGCGTCCAGCTCCAGCCGCTCGAGCGTCGCGTGTTCCTGGCCGCCACCCCCGCGCCCGCCGCCCCGCCGGCAGAAGCCCAAGCCCGGTCGGCGACCATCGCCCCCGCCGCCATTACCACGCAGGCGGTCGCGCCGTCGGACGTGCTGACCCGCGCCGCCCGGCAGGATCTCTTGGACCACTGGAACGGCCCGAACCGCGCCGACCTCCAGGCCAAGCTGAACGCCAACAAGCTCGGCGCCTTCGACGGCGCGTTGCTCGCTTACATGCGCTCGCGCGCGGGCAACACCTTCTTCTGGAACACGGCCGACGTCCCGAAGATCAAGGAGTTCATCAACACCAAGCTGGCGACGGCCAGCGTAATCTCCAACGCCGACCACGTCGTCGCCCACCGATTCCCCAACGGCAACAGCGAGAACTACAACGTCCAGCTCCCCGCGGGTGACATCGATTGGTCCACCAGCAACTCCAACCCGGAGTTCGTCCACACGCAGAACCGCCACGAGTTCTGGCTCGATTTGTCGCAGGCGCACGTGCTGACCGGCAACTCGAAGTACGTCAACGAGATGATCGCCCAGCTCTCAAGCTGGTCCGAGCAAAGCCCCGCCCCGCGCGACCCGGACGCCTGGGGCAACAAGGCGCCGTGGCACACGCTCGACGTCGCCGTCCGCGCCCAGAGCTGGACGTGGGCTTACCCAATGGTCCTGTCCAGCAGCAACTGGACCGCGGCCGCCAATACGCTGCTGCTCTACAAGCTGTGGCAGCACGGCGACAACCTCCAGCGCGCCACGCCTTCGAACCCCGCGCGCAACCACGCGCTGTTCGAGGCGCAGGGACTGTTGCAGCTCGCCCACCTGGTGCCGGAGTTCGCCGAGTCCGCCGGCTGGCGAGCGTACGGCCGCAACCTGCTGTTCGCGGCGATGGACGCGCAGCTCAACCCGGACGGTGGGCACGCCGAGTCATCGCCCGGTTACGCCGGCAACGTCATCCTCGCGCTGCTGGAGATGTACTGGCTGGACCAGAAGAAGGGTGAGCAGGCGGCGTGGTCGCCGCAGCGAATCGCCACCATCGAGAACGCGGCGAAAGCGCACGTGCAGTTCCTCTCGCCCGACGGGAAGCTGACGCCTTTGTCGGACACCTATCGCTCGACGGTCGGCCCGTTCTGGGACCGCCCGCGGGTGATCCTGAACAACACGCGCGACTTCCCCGCGGCCAAGCCTCGCATGCGCGACGTCTGGCTGTTCGGCCCGACGACGGCGGGCAAGATGGTTACCGCGCCGGTCAACCCGGCCGTCCCCGCGCGCGCCGACACCTACTCGCTGCCGCAGTCCGGCTACTACATGATGCGCAGCGGCCCCGACGCCAATGCCCGCCAGATCACCTTCGACGCCGGCCCCACCGGCGGCGGGCACGGGCACTACGATTTGCTCAACTTCGAGCTGTTCGGCTACGGCCGGCCGCTCATCGCCGACCCCGGCCTTTACACGTACGACACGTCCGAGCGCCGCACCTGGGCGATCAGCACCGTCGCCCACAACACGATCAACATCGACCGCCTGAACCACCAGGCCGTCGAGGGCGTCGACAGCGAGGACCTCTGGAGCAGCGGCCTGTCGCAGGTCGCCGGCGGGCACCAGATCACCGCCCACCACGGCGGCTACAAGTTCCTCGACAACGCCCAGGTCTGGCGAAGCGTCTGGTACGACGGCGACGGCGTGATGGTGGTGGCCGACCTCGGCGCCGCCGACGCCGAGCACGGGTTCGCCACCAGCTTCCTTCTCCCCGGCACCAACACCAGCCGTGATCTTGGCGCCGGGTGGATCCGCAGCAACAACGCCACCGGCGGCAACGTCAAGATCCAGGCGCTGCTCCAGCCCGGCCAAAGCGCGCACCGGCAGAACCAGATCGGTGGCGGCAGCACGAACGTCTTCACCAGCTCCGACCCCGACGCCCACATCGCCGACGACGCCACGCGGTTCTACATCGACCAGGCCGGCACCTTCGTCGGCTTCGTCACGCTCATCACCACCTACGCCGCCGGCGCGAGCGTGCCGAACATCACCGCGCAGCTCGTCGGCGCGCCGACCGACGGCGCGTTCGAGGTGCAGATCTTCCGCAACGGCAAGGCCGCCGAGCGCGTGCCGTTCTTCTCCCGCCCGGGAAGGGATTTCCGCCCCGCCGCCCCGGTGGCCGGCGCCAACGACGTCGCCTTCGATTCCGCGGGGCGGCTCCACCTGGTTTACAACGACCGCGAGGAGAAGAACCTCAAGTATTCCGTTCGCGACACCAAGGGCCGCTGGTCGCTGGTGCAAACGATCGACCCCGGCTTCGAGGCCGGCGGCTGGCCGTCGCTGGCCTTGGACGCCAGCGGCAACCCGGCGGTCGCCTACTTCGACGGCGACGGCGGCGACCTGAAGTTCGCCCGCCAGGTCGGCAGCTCATGGCACATCGAGAAGGTGGATACGCAAGGTTCGGTCGGCCTCTACCCGTCGCTGGTCTACGGCCGCGACGGCGGCACCGCCATCATCGGCTACTACCACCGAACCAAGGGCGACCTCCGCCTGGCGGCGCAGAAGGGGGACGGCTGGAGCATCACCACGATTGACGCCGACGGCGACGTCGGCCGCTGCACCTCGATGACCCTTAACCCCAATGATCCTGACGGGAGCAGCGTCGCGATCGCCTACGACGACTCCGCCACCGGCGCCAAGAAGTTCGCCTCGCAGCTCGCCGGCCGCTGGTCGATCGCGACCGTGGACAACACCACCCCCACCGGCGGCGGCTACACGTCGCTCGCCTACACCCCCGACGGCAGCCCCACCATCAGCTACTACGACTCCAGCAACAGCGCCTTGAAGTTCGCCCGGCTCAGCGCCGGCGGCGGCACGCGCTGGTCCACCAGCACCGTCGCCTCCACCGGCGCCCAGGGCCTCTACACCAGCCACTTCTACGACGCCGCCGGGCGGGCCAACATCCTGTTCTTCAAGAAGACCAACATCACTGCCCACCGCGCGGTCCTCGGCGACGCCGGCTGGACCCTCACCCCCATGGGCACCGGCGGCAGAGAAATTCAAACCGCCAGAACCCCCGACGGCACCGTCGCCTGGACCAACCTCGACGCCGACGGCTTACGCGTGCAGGTCTTCGGCGCCTGAGCGCGGCGCGACTGACACAATAGCGGGATCGCCGTCGCCGGCGCGAGTGGCGATCCCGTTCACCTTGTGATCAAGGGGCGCGGCCGGCGGTTCGGCCGCAGATCGGTCCGACGTGCCTGAACGGAAGCGCGCGAGATGAAACCCGTCCTGCACAGCTTCGCTTACTGCCTCGACTTCCTCCGCGAGCAGGTCGCCGAGGTTCCCGCGGCCGACATGGTCGCGCAGCCCAACGGGATCGCGAACCACCCCGCGTGGGTCATTGGCCACCTGACCTTCACGTGCCAGATGCTCGGTGGCACGATCGGCCTGCCCGAGTGGCTGCCCGACAATTGGGCCGGCCGCTTCGGCACCGGCAGCGTCCCCGTGGCCGACGCGGGCGCGTACGAATCGAAGCGCGACGCCCTGACCCTCCTCGCCGATGCCCAATCGCGGATCACGCGCGCGGTGGAGCAGTTGGACGATGCGCAACTCGACCAACCCTTCCCCGACCCGTCGTATCACGACGTTTTCCCAACGATCCGCCACGCGCTCACGCAAGTGCTCGTCGGGCACACGGCCAACCACGTTGGGCAACTGACCGTCTGGCGCCGCGCGATGGGCATCCCGCCGCTGCGGCGGTCATTTGAATGATCGGTGCGGCCAGCGTGGACGCGCGGCAACGACCGCAAGCTCAGCGACGGCAGCGCGCGCCTACTTGCGCCCGCGGGCGGCGCGAGCGCGTCTCGCGCCCCGGCCGCGCGGCGATGCTGAAGCTGCCGTCACGAGACGGGCGGGCGCGCGGCCGCGGTCGATCTTGCTGCGTCCCGGCGCGTCGTGACGTCCAGCGAGGCGGAGAGCAGGATGTACATCGCGGGGTAGGTCAGCGACAGCCACATCAGCCACGGCCGGACGCGCGGGTAATCGAGCCACATCCAAGCCATCAGCACCAGCCAGAGCGCGGCGCCGATCATCGTCGGCAGCTTCCACGGGCGCGGGGCGAGGTTGGGGTAGATGAAGCGCACGGGCAGCACGGTCAGCAGCGCGAGCGCTGCGATGACGACCGTCCCCGGCCCGGGGCCGTAGAGGGCGTGCCAGATGCCGCAGTAGAAGGCGACGATGTTCCAGTACGACGGGAAGCCGAGGAAGAAGCCGCCCTGCTCGTCCTTGGCGCCGGTGTTGGCGAAGCCGAAGAGGCTGGCGACCATCGCGGCGGCGGCGAGCACCGCGCCGCCCGCCACCCACTCCATTCGCCAGACCAGCAACAGCGGCACGAACGTGTACGTGAGGTAGTCGACGAGGTCGTCAATCGTGCGGCCGTCGATGCGCGGGGCGTGAAGCTTGATCTGCACCGCGCGGGCCATCGGGCCATCCAGGGAGTCGATCAGCACCTGGATAGCGAGGTAGAGGAAGACGAGCTTCGGTCGCGGCGTCCCCCGGCACACCTCGGCGGCCGCCAGGAACGCGAAGATCACGCCGCTGGCGGTGAAGACGTGGACGCCGTAGGCGAGCACGCGCTGCAGCGCCGTGCTGGTCACGACGGCCGGTGCACCGTGGGCGGCCAAGCCGACCGCGTGCGCCGCGGCATGACGCGCGGCGGCGGCGGCGGCGGCGGCGGCGTCCGGGTCCGCCGCGCTCGCGTCGGCGTTGGCGCGGGCGAGGACCGCGTCGGCGGCGCGGCCTGCATCGGGGGGGCGTGACGGGTCGTTCACGTCAGCTCCCCCGCGTGCCGACGGCCGGCCGCTTCTCGCCCTGCCGCGATGGGTCCGCCGCCTTCTCGCCGCCGGCCTGGTCCTGCGCCTGCTGCTCGATCTCGTCGGCGTTGGCGCGGTCGCCCGGCTTCTCGCGCGTCTCGGCCTGCTCGCGCGGGGCGCGCTCCGGCTGGCAGCTCAGCTCGATGAAGACCGGGAAGTGGTCCGACCCGACGTAGTCCAGCACGCGCAGGTCGATCAGCTTGAACTCGTTGCTGTGGAAGACGTGGTCCAGCGGGAAGCGCCAGACCCGGCTCTCGGCGTTGAAGCTGTTGTACATCCCGCGCCCCATGCGCGGGTCGAGCAGCTTGCTGAGCCGCAAAAACAGTTTCGTGGTGTACGACCAGGCCACGTCGTTCAGATCGCCGCACACGACCGTCGGGTCGTCGCGCTCGTGCTCGCCGATCTGCTTACCCATCGTCACCAGCTCCGCGTCGCGGGGGGCGGAGTCCTGGTCGCGCAGCGGCTCGGGGGGGCGCGGGTGCAGGGCGTGCAGGAAGACGTGCTGCCCGTCGCGCAGCCGCAGCGTCGCGTGGATCGACGGGATGTCGTCCTGCACCATGAACCGAACCTTCGACTCCACCAGCTCCAGCCGCGCGTACAGCACCATGCCGTAGTAGTTGTCTTGGATGTGCCGCACCACGTGCGGGTGGGTGGACTTGAGCCCGGCGATGGCGGCGTCCCACTTCTGATCGGTTTCCAGCGCCACCACCACGTCCGGGTCGGCCGCGCGCACCACCTCGAGCCAGCGGTCGAACTGCTCGTTCTCCTGCCGCACGTTGCTGATCAGCAGCTTGAACGAGTCGTCGCCCGGCGGGCGGTCGCTGCGCTTCACGCGCCGCGGCGCGATCGGCGTGTAGGGGAAGATCATGTAGAGCTGCCGCCCGACGACGAACGCCAGCCCCGCGAGCAGCAGCCAGTCAAACGCGTTGCGCCGAAAGAAGATGGCGTACGGCAGCGCGACCGCCGCCGCCAGCACCGCGGTGAAGACGCGGGTGAAGTCCCAGCCGCGGATGTACCAGTGCGGGCTCTTGCTGAAGTTCAGCAAGGTGCTGACGATCAGCCACAGGCCGATCAGGACGAGAAGGATCTTGATCCAGATAAGCATTCCGCCGGGCCGCCACCCACGCCGTCCACGTTATCAATTCGAGTGCACCGAGCGGAACGCGTAAATCTCGCGCTCCTGCGCCCGGCTCGGCGGACGCGAGTTGCGGCTGGCAGAGGGGCGACGCAAGATGTAGCGCACCACCGGCCGAATGCCGCCGCGGCCCGACCACTGCCACCTGACGAGCGAGCGCGTGCGCAGGCTGCGTGACTGAACGCCGCGATGGTCAGTCCCTCCACCGTGCCGCTGGCGCTTGCTGGTTGCCTCGGCGGCTCGCCGGGGCTCGCACGTGGTCACAACCGGAAAGGATGATTCGATGGGCGAGGACTCAACCGCCGTACCAAACGCTCCCCCGACGATCCCGCCGGACGACGTCGCGCGGCGTCTTTCGCTGGTCCGGCCGGACGAGGACGACGCGCGCCTGCGGCACGTCGCTGTGGCTGGTGACATCTACACGATCCTGATCGGCGGCGCCGAAACGGCCGGGCGGTTCGCAATGATCGACATGCAGGTGCCGCCCGGCGGCGGCCCGCCGCCCCACCGGCACGACTTCGAGGAGATGTTCCAAGTCCTCGAAGGGGAAATCGAAGTGACCTTCCGCGGCGAGAAGTCGATCGCCCGCGCGGGATCGATCGTGAACATCCCGGCCAACGCCCCGCACGCGTTCAAGAACGTCTCGGACCGCCCGGCCCGCCTGCTCTGCACCGTCGCGCCGGCGGGGCAGGAGGATTTCTTCATCGCCGTTGGTGACCCGGTTGCCACCCGCACCGCCCCGCCCCCCACTCTCGATGCGGCGGCCCGCGCAGAGCGAGCGGCCACAGCGAAGGCGCTGGCGGCGAAGTTCGGCAATGAGATGGTGGCGCCGTGACGCGGCACGCAACCATGGGTGCCGCCGAGGGCGGACGAGGGCGACGTGCGGGTCTGGCCCTGCGGGCGCCGTGCGCGGCGGGCGGTCCAGTCGCGGGTTGACCTGAGTACGCTACTGCTTCTGCGGCACGAGCACGCGGATGGATTCGACAACCGGCCGATCGCGGTCGGCGGCCGGAGCGGTCGCGGGGCCGGCGGCGGAGCGGGCAAGGAATCGCACGCCGGCCAGGCGCGGCTTGGTCGGGTCCAGCGGGTTCGGGCCCGACCAAAGCTTCTTCCCGTTCAGTTCCACGGCGGCCTCGGCGCGGTTGATGGTCACGCGCACGGCCAGCGGCGCCCGCAGCGCGAGCCTGGCCCCCTGCGTCTCGATCCGCCCGCCCGGGAGGACGACGGAGGCCTCGCCGGCGACGGCGTTGAACAGCAGCTCGCGGTCGCTGGTGGCGCTGTCGCCCGTAAAATTCGGGTCGTCGCCCACGAAGACCTGCACCGCCAGGTTGGCGTCGGCGCGCGGGACGCGCACGGTCGCCTCGACGGCGAACGGCTGCTCGGGCGCAAGCGTGCGCTGCGAGACGGCGCCGCCGCCACGCGATTCCGACGGCAGGTCGCGCAGCACCGGGCGCAGGCCTGCCTTCGCTTCCAGCGCGAGCGCGCCGAACGCGGTCCAATCGGATCCCAATTCCGTCTCGAAGCCGCTCTGCGCGACCGGCGTGACGAAGTAGGTCTCGGCCAGGTTCTTCGCCGGCGGCTGCGTCGCGTCGCGCGGCATGACGAGGTAGGCGATGACCGCAAGGATGCCGAGGATGGTCAGCGCCGACACGGCCGCCACCAGGTTCGCCGACGGCACGCCGCGCGGCGATGCGGATTCCTCCTCGTCGATGGCGTCAAAGACCTTTCGGGTAAACCCCGCGCCCGCCCGCACCTCGCGGTAGCGCCGCCCGCTGGCCAGGCGCTCGCGCGCGGCGTAGAGGCGGTTGTACTCGTCGCCGCCGAGCGCGCCCGCCCCGCCACCGCCGCCCGCCTCCAGCGCCTCCAGCGCCGCCCGCCACTGCGGCGTGCCCGGACCGGCGCGCAACGCGTCGGTCACAAGCTGGAGCTGGCCGGATTCGAAGTCGAGGTCAGTCATGGGAATTCGGGTGAACCACCAAGCCGCGCGGCGCACGAAGCGATTGTCTTCAGCTCAACGTCCCTTCACCTGCTGCCCCGGCTTCCGCCGCACGGCGTTGAGGGACCGCTTCGTGACTTCGTGGCTCACCCTCCTAGTCTCGAGCCGGCGCGTCCAGGTCGGCGCCGATCATCTTGGCCAGCTTGCGCAGCCCGTGGAACATGCGGGAGCGCAGCGTCACCGCCTTGGTGCCGGTGATCTCCTCCATCTGCGCGTAGCTGAGGTCCTGGAAGACGCCCAGGACGATGACTTCCTTCTGGTCGGTCGGCAGGTCCTCAAGGGCTTTGAGGATGCGGGCGATCTCTTCCTGTTTCTCGACGTTGTCGGTCGCCTGCGTGGCGATCTGGTAGGGGTCGCCGGTGACGTCGACGCCCTCGAGGTTCAGCTCGGTCACGCTGCGCACCGGGCTGCGCTTGCGGCGGCGGGCGTTGTTGATGGCCAGGTTGCGGGTGATCGTGAACAGCCAGGTCGATAGTTTTTCCGGGTAGCGGTACGTCGGCGCAAAGCGGAAGGCGCGGAGGAAGACCTCCTGCCCGATCGACTCGACGTCCTCCACGTTCCCCAGCATCCGGTAGAGGTACGACAGGACGGCGGAGCTGTACCGCTCGTAGACCAGGCTGAAGGCGTGGCGATCGCCGTTCTGGGCGCGGCGCATCAGCTCTTCGTCCGACGCCCGGCCGAGGGGGGTGGCCTTGAGGTCGACTGGCTCGGTCTTGCCTCCGGCGGGCGTGCCGGTGGACGGCTTCGCGGGCGCAGGGGCGACCGGCGGGGCGGGCTTGGCCTTGGGAGGGACCGGGCGAGGTTGGCGGGCGGGCGTGGCGCGACGCTCCATGGCCGTTTCAACTTCGTGAGGAACGCCCCGGCGGCCCGAAAACGAACGCGCCGGCGGGGCTGTTATAGTATGACACACGAACACGCCCCCGCCCGCAAGCACGTCGGCGGAACGGTAGATTCTTTCCCCGCCCCGCCGCGGGCGCGTTGCAACCCCGGCCCGCCTCGGTTCGTATCATCACTTGTGGTTGCGGCACGTGTGGCGATCGCGCCCCGCCTTCACCGGCGGGGTGAGGAAAGTCCGAACTGCACAGGGCACGGTGCTTGGTAACGCCAAGGCGGCGAGAGCCGACGGAAAGTGCAACAGAAAGATACCGCTAAGAGTAGTTGCCAGTTGCCAGTGGTTAGTTGCCAGTGGAGAGGCGGCCTGCGCCTCACTGGCAACTGGCTACTCGCAACTGGCAACTACTCCAGCAAGGGTGAAATGGTGCGGTAAGAGCGCACCGCGCCCGTGGTGACACGGGTGGCACGGCAAACCCCACCGGCAGCAAGACCAAACAGCGGGGAAGCTCCCTTCCGAGGGGGCATCGGCCTGGCCCGGGCCGGCGAAGTCCCCGCGGGTAGGTCGCATGGGCCAGTCGCCTCACTGGCGGCTCGTCCTCAGGCCCGCAGCGATGCGGGTCGCAGAGAAATGGTCGCCCCTCCGCCGGTGGGTTCGTCCCGCCGACGGGGGAACAGAATTCGGCTTACACCGGGCCGCAACCGCGATCCAAAGACCGGCGGCGACGCGCAACGGCGCGTCGCCGCCGTCTTTTTTTATCCGGGGAATTTAGCCACCGATGGGGCACCGACGGACACCGATGAAGCTTGGGGACTGAGGATTGGAACTTGAAAGGCGCAGGCGTGTTCGCGCGAGCGTCCTTTCAAGTCTTCAATCCTCAATCCTCATCTTCTCCCATCGGTGGCTAAACCTCTTCACCCCGCCTTGGTGAGCTTGCGGTACGTGATGCGGTGCGGGCGGTCGGCGTCGGTGCCGAGACGCTTGTGGCGGTCGGCCTCGTACTCGGTGTAGTTGCCGTCGAAGAACGTTACCTCGCTGTTCCCCTCGAACGCCAGGATGTGCGTGGCCACGCGGTCGAGGAACCAGCGGTCGTGGCTGATGACGACGGCGCAGCCGGCGAAGTTTTCCATCGCTTCTTCCAGCGCGCGGATCGTGTTGACGTCGAGGTCGTTGGTCGGCTCGTCCAGCAGGATGACGTTGGCGCCGCTCTTGAGCATCCGCCCGAGGTGGATGCGGTTGCGCTCACCGCCGGACAGCGTGCCGACGGAGCGGGACTGGTCGGTTCCGCTGAAGCCGAAGCGCGAGGTGTAGGCCCGGCTGTTGACGCGCTGCGTGCCGAGCTGGATGAACTCCTGCCCGTCGCTCAGCGCCTGCCAGACCGACTGCGTCTCGCCGAGCGCGTCGCGCGACTGCTCGACGTACGCGAGCTTCACGCTGTCGCCGAGCTTGATCTTGCCGCTGTCGGGCTGCTCCTGCCCGGTGATCATGCGGAACAACGTGGTCTTGCCCGCGCCGTTGGGCCCGATGACGCCGATGATCCCGCCCGGCGGGAGCGAGAAGCTCATCCCCTGCACCAGCACGCGGTCGCCGTACGCCTTGGTGACGGCCTGCGCCTCGATCACCAACTGCCCCAGCCGCGGGCCGGGCGGGATGTAGATCTCGATCTCCGAGACCTTCTTGCTCTGCTCCTCCGCCGCCATGCGCTCGTATGCGGCGATGCGCGCCTTGCTCTTGGCCTGGCGGGCGCGGGCGCTCTGCCGCACCCATTCCAGCTCGCGCGCCAGCGCCTTCTGCCGGGCCGACTCCTGCTTCTCCTCGATCTTCAGCCGCGCCTGCTTCTGCTCCAGCCAGCTCGTGTAGTTCCCCTTCCACGGGATCCCCTGCCCGCGGTCGAGCTCCAGGATCCAGCCGGCCACGTTGTCCAGGAAGTAGCGGTCGTGCGTGACGGCGATGACCGTGCCGGCGTAGCGCGCCAAGTGCTGCTCGAGCCAGGCGACGCTCTCAGCGTCAAGGTGGTTGGTCGGCTCGTCCAGCAGCAGGATGTCCGGCTTCTGGAGCAGCAGCCGGCACAGCGCCACGCGCCGCTTCTCCCCGCCGGACAGCACCTTCACCGCCGTCTCGCCCGGCGGGCAGCGCAGCGCGTCCATCGCCTGCTCGAGTTGCTGATCCAGATCCCACGCGTTGGCGGCGTCGAGCTTCTCCTGGATCGCCCCCTGCTTCTCCAGGATCTTCTCCATCGCCTCGGGAGTGAGGTCCGGGTCGGCCAGCTTCTCGTTCACGTCGTCGAACTGCTTGAGCAGGTCGACGGTCGCCTGCATCCCCTGCTCGGCGACCTGCCGCACGGTCAGCGATTCGTCGAGCTTCGGCTCCTGCTCCAGGAACCCGACCGTGTAGCCGGGCGACTTGCTGATCTGCCCGTCGTAGCTCTTGTCGGTGCCGGCCAGGATGCGCAGCAGCGTGCTCTTGCCCGCGCCGTTCAGCCCCAGCACGCCGATCTTCGCGCCGTAGAAGTAGGAGAGGTAAATGTCCTTGAGGATCGTCTTCTTCTCGTGGGTCTTGCTGACCCCGATCATGGAATAAATGATCTTGTTGGGCTCGCTGCTCATAGAACCCGGCCATGATAACCGCCCCCTTTCGCCGCCGCGCCGCGCGGGCGCGCGGCGGAAGATTTTTTCGCGTGTCAGTGATTTCCCCGATTCCCGCCGGCCAGCGCACCTGCGTAACGTCACCACCCACGTTGTTTCGTTTTGTTCCTCTCGGTCCCCGCATAGGAGGTTTACTGCCATGCGGAAATTCGCAGCGTTCGCGACTCTTGCGTTAGCCTTGTCCCCGGCCCTGCCCGCCTGGGCGGAGCCGGTCATCCCCGGCGGCACGATCAGCACCTCCGCCGACACCTTCGTCACCCCCACCGGCGACGTCGTGGCGGAGAACTCGCAGCCGATCACGCTCACCTACACCGCCCCCGAGGGCTCGACCTTCACCGACGGCGGCACCGGCGTCTTCGACGCGACCTTCACCAGCCAGGTGCTGCGCGACCCCGGCACGCAGCAACTCACGTTCGTCTACATGGTCGAGTCCGCCACGGCGACGCTGGCGAACCAGTCGGGCGCGTTCTCGCTCGGGTCGTTCGGCACCTTCGCCACCGACGTCAGCGCCAACGGCACGTGGAACGTCACGCGCTCGGCCGACGGCGGCACGATCAGCGGCACCAACGCCGGCGCCGGCGCGGGCGTGCTGCCGACGTTCGTCATTGCCACCGATGCGACGAACTTCAATTCCAACGGCACCGTCAGCGGCGAGTTCGGCTCGGAGTTCAGCCTGACCGACGCCGCGGGCGCGACCGCCCTCTCGACCCTGACCGCGACCATGTCCGCCACCGGCACGTTCCAGCCGGCGGCCGATGACGGTGGCGGCGGTGGTGGTGGTGGCGGCGGCGGCGGCGGCACCCCCATCCCGCTCCCGCCGGCGGCGTGGGCCGGTCTGGCGATGCTCGCCGGCCTCGGACTCCACCCGTCCATGCGCCGCTCGCTCGGCCTGGGCACGCGCTAAGCCTGGCCGCGCTCTCGCACCTGCGCAACGAGGTTGAACCCGGATCGCTCGCAAGGCGGCGTGCCCATCACGCCGCCTTGCGGAGCGGTCGTCGTCATTCCCGCACCCGCATGCCCGCCGTACACCCCACAGTGGCATGGGCTTCCAGAGTTCATGCCGTAGGTATGGGCACACGCGGCGGCGCAGCCCTCCCACCCCATGGCGCGTCGCGGCGCAGCCCCCGGAAACACGTGTACCCACGCGCT
Source organism: Tepidisphaeraceae bacterium (assembly GCA_035634055.1). Taxonomy (GTDB): domain Bacteria; phylum Planctomycetota; class Phycisphaerae; order Tepidisphaerales; family Tepidisphaeraceae; genus JAICTV01. The sequence continues at coordinate 16,103 of DASQDR010000113.1, forward strand.
GCGGCGCATTCCGCGAGAACACGGGTACTCACGCGCCGCGGCGCAGCCGTGGAATGAAGAGCGTGGCATGGGCTCCCAGCCCATGGCGCGTGTACTCACGCGCTCGCGGCGCAGCCGCGAAGCAGCAATCGCGGAGCGATCTTCTCTTGTGTCCGTCGCGTTGACTCGATGACCCGCTGGCCGCGGATTGGTTTATCGGGCTGCGCCCGATGTGCATGAGTACACGCACCATGGGCTGGGAGCCCATGCCACGGCAGATGTGCGCCAGCACCGCGACGAGCCGCGCGGGCCGCGGCCACCGTCGGGCGCTGCGTAGCAGCCGGCGCCCGCGCGCATGACGGGGCGCGCGAACCGAGCTCGCCGCAGAGAGCGATGCGGGCCCGGCGGCGCTCACGCCGCCTGGCGCAGCGGTCGCGGTTGTTCCGTGATTTCCCCGCCGGTTGACGCGCGGGCGGCGGCGGCGGCGGCGGCGGCGCGTCCTGGCCGGCTCGCGCGTGCCGGCTCCTGCACCTTCAACATCCGCAGCGGCGACAAAATCGCGTTGAACAGGTTGTTGTAGATGTTGGCGCTCATGAAGCGAATGGTCTCGACCGCGCCGCCCGCGCGCGGCTCGATCAGCATGGGCAGGAAGACCACCGCCGCCGCCAGTCGCAGCACGCCGCTGAGCGCGAACAGCACCTCGTAGAACCCGATGCTGCCGATGCCGGCGATGCCCGGGTCCCAGTGCCAGTGGCTCAGCAGCTTGGCGATCACGCCGCTGGACAGCCCGCCGAGGCAGCCGGCCACGTTGATGATCACGCTGTTCATCGCGACGTAGGCGCTGCCGCCGTTCTCGCCCTTGTCCGAGCCGCTGAGCTCGAGCACGAAGTTGAGGTTGGCCACCTCCACGCCGGTCCACAGCGCCGCCCCCGCGACGGAGAGCACGTACCCCAGCCAGTGCATGCCGGGGCCGACGAAGCACCACCCGAGCCCGACCGGCACCAGCCCCAGCGACGCGATCGCCAGCACCGGCCTCTTCCCCATCCGGTCGGCCGCGTTGCCCCAGATCGGCAGCACGATGAGCTGCGCCAGCATCGGCGCGACCAGCAGCATCAGTTGGATGCCGGTGCCGCTCACGCCGATCTTCTCGATCAGGTAGAAGGTGACGAACTGCCCCATGAAGCTGACGGCGAAGGTCAGCGTCGCGACGAACCCGCCGAACCACAAGAACTGCGGATCGCGCAGCGGCCGGCCGAGCAGGTGGCGGATCGGGACGCTGCGGCGCGGCGCCAGGCGCACGTCCGGCACGTGGCGGAACATGTCGATATCGATCACGCCGAAGACCGCGGCGCACAGGAAGATGATGGCGCACCACTGGAGGGTCGCCGCCGACGCCGCCGCGCCGGCCGCGCCGGCGGGCGTCATGCGGTCAAGCACGAACCCCACCACCAGCGCCGCCGGGATGGCCGACACGATCCCCCACTGCCGCCGGCGGGAGAAGTACTTGCCGCGCACGCGCTCGGGGACGACGTCCGCCATCCAGCTCAGCCACGCCGGCCCGCCCATGGCGCCGGCGGCGTGCATGAGCAGGATCATCCCCATGAACAACAGCACCGCCGCGCTACCGGGCCCGTGCGAGCCATGGGCGGTGAAAAGCCACAGCGGCAGCACCGCGATTGGCAGCCAGAGCAGGCGCTGCGCGTACAGGCTGATGAGGAAGATCTTCTTCCGCGCCCCGGTGCGCTCGGTGAGCAGCGACGCGGGCATCGAGACCAGCGACGCGATGAACGGCAGCGCCGCCAGCACGCCGATCTGAAACGCGCTGGCCCCCAGGTCTCGTGCGAACAGCGAGAACGGCGCCCCGCCGATTGCGGTGGCCCAGACGGAACCAAACACGCCGGAGACGGTGACGAACCCGAGCGCGCCGCGCAGCGGTCGGCCACGCAGGGTGCCGGGTTCCACCGACGTCAGCCGCCCGACGGCTTCCTGTTCCGCCGCTGTCGTTGATTTGCCCGACGAGGTTTCCGCCACTGCGGCCGTCGATGATGTCGACGGTGCCGCCGCGTCATCCTGCCGTCGCTTCACCCACGCGCCCATGCGAACAACCTTCGAAGAATGCTTTGATAATGGGATGATTACGGGACCAACTACATCACAGGCCCCGCTCCGTCCTCATCGGCAGAAAAGTCGCGCTGCCTGATTTTCCCACCCGAGAAGATTTCCCCGCCAACGTTGCTGCGCGGGGGCGTGTCAGGTTTGCGTGTGAGCGGGACAACCTTTCGCGGCCCGCGAAAAGACGACGGAACTGCCCATGTTCTCGGACCCGCGTTTTGCTCAGCGTGTTGAACGATTCACGCGAACGTGGACGGCGCTGCTACGGATCGGCCCGCCCTTTGCGGCCTCAACGATCCCGGCCACCGCAACGGACGCGGTGTCGCGGGACAGGGACTTCATCGGAGGACTCGCACTTCGGCGCCACGCCGCTGCACCACGGCGACTCGCGCCGGGGGAGCGCGTCAGCGCCGCGGGCTTCCGTTTCTTCAACCCACTCGATTAACACCCAACCCGCTCGCCGCGTGACCCGCGGCGGGCCTACACCGGAGGTTTTCATGGACAAGCGTCAGATTCTCACCGCCGCCATTCTCGCCGTTGGCGGCTTCGGCCTCGTCACCCTGCCCGCGACCGCGCAGGACGCCGGCGCCAGCGGCGCCGGCTCGTCGGCGGCCGGGCAATCCACGTCCGGCGGCAGCAGCGGCGCAACGGGCGCGGGCAGCGCCGGTCAATCCTCGTCCGGCGGCGCTTCGGGCAGCAGCAGCGTCGCCGCGGGCGGCGCCAGCGCGCAGACGGCCGGCTCATCACAGCAAGCCAGCCAGAGCGACGTCCGCCAGATCCTCTCGCAGACCGCCAGCGCGGTACTGACCAAGGGCGGCATCCAGCAGCTCAGCCAGCAGATCTCGCAGCAGGACCAGCAGCGCGTTGGCGACCTGAGCCAACAGGCGCAGCAGCTCGACCAGACCGTCGACCAGCTCCGCCAGGCCTACAAGGACAAGTACCAGAAGGACCTGGACCTGACCGTCAACGCGGAGCAGGTCTTCACGTCGCAATTCTTCAGCGTCGGCGGCGCCAGCGCCAGCGACCTGGCCCGGCAGGCCGCCGGCACCATCTCCCCGGACGCCAGCAGCACCGGCGGATCGTCGGCGGGCGGATCGTCGGCGGGCGGGACGAGCGCGGGCGGTAGCGGCGCGAGCGGC
>DASQDR010000114.1:0-3827 GCA_035634055.1 Tepidisphaeraceae bacterium
GGCGATGCTGCCGGTGACGAAGTTGATGCACGCCGCCGATTTCCTCGTCGCCAAGGCTGCCACCAACGCCGGCGACGACGAGGACCGCGAGGAAAAGCTCGAGCACGAGGTGGAGCAGGAGATCCTCTCGGCCGTCGAGGAGGGGGAGAAGGAAGGCGTCGTCGACGAGGAAGAGCGGCGGATGATCGAGCGCGTGATCGCGTTCCACGACACGCACGTCGGCCAGATCATGACCCCGCGCCCGGAGATCTTCGCGCTGGACATCGGCGCGACGCTGGAAACGGTGAAGGCGCGCATCGCGGAGTCCGGGCACTCGCGCATCCCGATCTACCAGGGGAAGGTCGACCAGATCGTCGGCATCCTCTACGCCCGCGACTTGCTCCAACTGCTCGGCGAGGCGCCGGCACGCTTCAGCATCCGCGACCACATGCGCCCGCCGATCTTCGTCCCCGAGACCAAGCCGCTGCGCGACCTGCTGCGCGAGTTCCGCTTGCAGAAGGTGCACATCGCGATCGTGAGCGACGAGTACGGCGGCACCGCCGGGCTGGTGACGATCGAGGACATCTTCGAGGAACTGGTCGGCGACATCAGCGACGAGCACGAGCCGGCCGAGCCGGCGATGCTTCACCGCATCGACGACAACACCGCCGATGTCGACGCCCGCATTTACATCGATGAGCTCAACCGCGTGATGGGCCTGACCCTGCCGGAGGAGGAAGGCTTCGACACCCTCGGCGGTTTCGTCGTCACCCACCTGGGCAGGATCCCCTCCAGCGGCACCACCTTCGAGCACGCCACCGTCCGCTACACTATCCTGGACGCCGAGCCGCAGAAGGTGAACCGGGTGAAGATCGAGGTGATCCCGCAGGTGATCACCCAGTCCGCCTCGCCACAGGTGACGACGCCGTGAGCTGATGTCTCGCAGCCCACTTCCTCCCCTGAGGCCGACGCGCCGACAACAAGACGTGAGCGCAGGGCGCCTCTCACAACTCCGAGATCGTTGGACGCTTCTTCGCTTCCGGCTCGCCGGTCGGACCATTACCGAGGCGAGTTGCCGGGCGTGCGGATATCCCGTGCGCGAGTTGGCCGGTTCCGTCTGCCCGGAGTGCGGTGGCGACCGCGGGGTAGTGGGCGTCATCGAGCCGCTGCCGGCGGTGATGAGCGCGCGGTGGTTGGCCGTGCTGGCGTGGTGGTTTGCCGTCGCGGCGTTGGCGTGGCTGGCCAACCCGCTGGTGCGCGAGTTGATGCCGCACCAGTTAAGCTATCACGAGGATTACCAACTGACGCCGCGGTCCGGGTTGTACGGGCCGTTCGTCGCTCGGCGGATCGGGCACGGCGAGGGGTGGAAGGGCGCCGGGCCGTGGCCGGAGGCGCCGCGGCGGGCGGGCGTCTCGGGGAATGCGGCGGCGGCCTTCAACAACCGGTTCATCACCGTGATGGACGTGGACCCGCGCCGCGGGTTCGGCAGCTACGGGATCACCCGCTACGAGGGCGGCAGTGCGAAGCAGACGCCGCTTGGGCCGCGCTCCGGCGCGTTCGACGCGGCGTTCGTCCTCGGGTGGCTCCAGCAGATGGAGATCGACACCGCCCGCGCGGACGTGCGCGCCGAGGCCGAGGAACTGGCCGGCTTGCTGGTGGCGCCGAAGTTCGAGCCGGTGGTGTACGAGGGGCTCAAGCACTTCGCCGTCACCGTTACCCCGGTGAACAGTGCGGGCCCGCCGGTGGCGTGGGCGGCGACGGCAGCAATGGTGCTATGGGCCGGCGTGGCGGCGGTCGGCACGGCGCTCATCCTCTGGCGGTGGCGAAGGTCTTGCGACGTGGCGACGCAGGCGGCAGGGCCGGTATCCGCAGCGTAACCTGCCGCACGCGACCGCCGCCCGCGCCCTTGCCGGCTATTGTCTGCCGGGCGGGCTTGCCGTACACTATCCGACTTTTCCGAACCGGGCCGGGCCTTTCGTTTTGCTGCCCTTTCGTTTTACCGCCGAGGAGTCGTCGCCGTGATCATCGTCATGACCCCCAACGCGCCGCAGGCCTCGATCGATCGCATCGTGGGCGAGATCGAGAAGATGGGCGCGGCCGCCCACCTGTCCAAGGGGCAGTTCCGCACGGTCATCGGCGCGGTCGGCGAGGAGGGGAACATCGACGAGAACCACCTCCGCTCGCTGGACGGCGTGGAGAAGGTCGTCCCGATCATGAAGCCGTACAAGCTCGCCAGCCGCGAGTTCCACGAGGAAGACACGGTCGTTGAGATCGGCGGCGGCAAGACGCCCAAGGTGCTGATCGGCGGCGCCCACGCCACCTGCATCGCCGGGCCGTGCGCGGTCGAGAACGAGCAGATGCTCTACACGATTGCCCGCCACGTGCGCGACGGCGGCGCCACGGTGCTGCGCGGCGGCGTTTACAAGCCGCGGACGTCGCCCTACTCCTTCCAGGGGCTGGGGGTGCAGGCGCTGAAGTGGATGCGCGCGTGCGGCGACGAGCTGGGGATGCCGATCTGCGTGGAGGTGATGGACACCCGCCAGGTCGAGGAGATGGAGAAGTACGTCGACTGCTTCCAGATCGGCGCGCGGAACATGCAGAACTTCGACCTGCTCCGCGAGGTCGGCAAGACCCGCAAGGGCGTGCTGCTCAAGCGCGGGCTGTCGGCCAGCGTCAAGGAGTGGCTCATGAGCGCGGAGTACGTGCTGAGCCAGGGGAACCGCGGCGTGATCCTGTGCGAGCGCGGGATCAAGACCTTCGAGGACTCGATCCGCTACTCGATGGACATCAGCAGCGTGCCGGTGCTCAAGCAGTGGTCGCACCTGCCGATCATCGTCGACCCCAGCCACGCCGCCGGCAAGCGCGACTTCGTCTCTGCGCTGGCGCTGGCGGGGATGGCGGCGGGCGCGCACGGGGTGATCGTGGAAGTGCACTACTGCCCCAGCGAGGCGCAGTGCGACGGGCCGCAGGCGCTGCTGCCGGAGGTGTTCAAGGAGCTGATGCAGCAGCTCCGGCAGATCGCCGCCGTCTGCAAGAAGGAATTCAGCGAGGCCGGCGAACTGGCCGGCGCTTGAACCCGGCGGCAGTCGATCCGGCGCCCGCGCGCACCGGATCGTCGACGCACGGTGCACGGGCGAGGCGCCCGTGCCGTCCGAGAGGCGCGAAGAGCAGAGAAGAGACGACATGGCCCGCACGCCGTTCATTGCTGGTAACTGGAAGATGAACACGACCAAGGCGTCCGCCCTCGCGCTGGCCAAGGCGGTTGCCGCCGGCGCGCCGAGGTCCGGCGTGGAGGTTGGCATCGCGCCGCCGTTCGTCTACATCGACGCCGTCTCGCAGGCGGTCGCCGGCTCGCCGGTGCGGGTCGGGGCGCAGGACGTTTGCGCCGAGGCGTTCGGCGCGTTTACCGGCGAGTGCTCGGTCGAGCAGATCAAGGACGTCGGCGCCACGTTTTGCCTCACCGGCCACAGCGAGCGGCGGCACGTGTTCCACGACTCACCGGAAACGGTCGCCCGCAAGGCGGCCGCGGTCTACGCGGGGGGCATGACGCTGGTCCACTGCGTCGGCGAGAAGCTCCAGGAGCGCGACAGCGGCAAGGCGTTCCCGGCCGTCGAGCGGCAGTTGGAAGAGCTCGACCCGGCCAAGATCGACGACCCGCAGCGCCTCGTCATCGCCTACGAGCCCGTCTGGGCGATCGGCACCGGCCGGACCGCCACCGACGACCAGGCGCAGGAGATGCACCTGTTCATTCGTGACATCCTGGAGCGGCGCTGGAACGCGGACTTCTCCAACCGCGTACGAATTCAGTACGGCGGGAGCATGAAACCCGAGAACGCCCGCGGGCTGCT